>JBDHXS010000208.1:0-9693 GCA_039810845.1 Runella sp.
TTTTTTCAATAGCCATTTCCAAGCCTCTTAATTTTGCTAATCCCCTCAACCGGCCAATCGCCGAATACTCGGGATACGATTTATATTTGCCTGTTTTATTCAAATCATCCAGCATCTGATGGCCGTGGTCGGGGCGCATTGGAATCTGGGTATCCTCTAAGCCTGCTTCGCTCCTTTTTTTGCTTTCCAACACAAATGCTTTCACCACTTCATACATATCCACGTCGCCTGTAAGGTGGTCAGCTTCGTGAAAAATCAATTGATTATCAGGCGATTCTTCCCGTTTGGTAGCTCGTAAATGGACAAAATGAATTCGGTTTCCAAAGCGCTTGGCGATTCCTGCCAGGTCGTTGTCGGCACGCACTCCCAATGAGCCTGTGCAAAAAGTAATCCCATTGGCACTTACATCGCAGGCGGCCATGAGTTGTTCCAAATCGCTTTCGGTGCTCACTACACGCGGCAAGCCCAGCAGCGGCATCGGTGGGTCATCGGGGTGAATACAAAGATTGACCCCAACTTCCTGCGCGACGGGGGCTACTTGCTGAATAAAATAGTAGAGATTCTGACGTAACTCTTTGTCGCCTATGTGTTTGTAATTGTTTAACAACCCTTGAAAAGTAGCCAACTCAAAAGCCTCATTCGAGCCTGGCAAGCCCAACAACACCGTATTTTGCAACGTAGCAATATCTTCGGAACTCATTTGTGCAAATTTAGCACGGGCTTTGGCCTGAATTTCTTCTGAATAATCGGCTTCGGCGTTGGGTCTTTTTAGAATACATAAATCAAAAGCCGCAAAATCTTCCCACACAAAACGCAACGCCAGTGAGCCATCGGGCATTTGATAATTCAAATTGGTGCGCGACCAATCGAGCACGGGCATGAAGTTATAACAGACCGTTTTGATGCCACATGCAGCCAAATTACGCAGCGAAATTTTGTAGTTTTCGATGTACTTTTCTCGGCTGGGTAGTCCTTTTTTGATGTCTTCGTGGACGGGCAAACTTTCTACTACGTCCCACGTAAGGCGGGTATAGCGATGATTATCTGCTTCAATGAGTTGAATGCGTTGCTTGATTTCTTCCACACTCCACACTTCCCCAACGGGGATTTGGTGAAGCGCCGACACTACGCCCGTACACCCTGCCTGACGAATATCCATCAAAGAAACGGGGTCGTTGGGGCCAAACCAACGCATAGTTTGAATAAATGCCATTTCTAATTATTCACTTTTATATTTTTCAAACAACTGAGCGACGTTAGCCGCTTTGTAATCGCCAGCGTGGACTAAAACGCGGTAACGCAACGCTAACTTATCGCCTTTTTTCAAGACCGTCGCTTTATCGTCTTGCGGCCAATACATCGGTGTTGGTGAAAAGAAACCGTAGTCACGCGTAAACCAAGGCGATGGATACCAAGGATTAGAAGGATGCTGCATAATGGTCATTCCTTCTACTTTATCGCCACGTTTGCCAGAGCAATCAATCCACGGTGATTTCACGCCAAATGTCCCCTTTTCTCCCGTGTTTCCTTCGGCGTTCACCATCGTTCCGCCATTGATAACGGCCAAATCGGGATCCATTCGCCCGCTAAAAAGCGAGTGATTGGTTTTCAAGATTGTCACATCCATGAGCATTTCCATCGTCACGTCAAAGTCAATTTGGTATAACTCCTTTGAGGGTGCCGTAATGGTAATTGTACGAAAATCTTTTACGGGCACATTGGCGTTGGGACGACGCCAAATACATTCATTTTCAATCACAACTTTTTCTCCACCCGACTGCACAATATCAGTACGAAGCGCAATGATTTGCCCTTTTTCGAGTCCTTCTTGCCAATAATTACCCTCGTTGACTCGGTCGCACCCAAAAAACAAAGAGCTATGGTGCGGATAGGTCCCATTTCGCATCGACGTTACACTGGCATTTGAAGGGCCATTGACGGGGAAGAAAAAAGGATATTTTTCGTCCTGAGAAAAAATGTAACTCGTGAAAAAGTTATTATTAATCGTGATGTCAATCTTCGAGTTGTACTTGGTAGCAGTGATTTTTGTTTGGGAAATCGCTACGCTACTCGCCAACATAAATGCTGCTATAAACTGGTAGAAATGGGGACTTTTCATGTTCATCGGTAAACCTGTAAGGTTTTTGAAACCTTACAGGTCTGGGTTTTACTTTGTTAAGGTAATTTTTTGGGCATTTTTCTGCGCTTTGATAGCCAGCTCCATCGCTAAAAGGCAATGTGCCTGCGGCATAGCCGTTTCGGTACGGTTCAGAACGTCGTCCACCAACAAGCGACCATAAGGCAAATCTTGCTGCGTACAATCAATGTATCGAGTCTCTTTTTGATCTACTAAAAACAAGTGATTTCCTCCCGAACGACCACCAATGTCGGTATTCTTACGAATTTCAATGAAGCCTTCCGTTCCTAAAATCGTCAAGCGGCCATCGCCCCACGTATTGAGGCCATCGGGGGTAAACCAGTCCACGCGAATGTAGCCCATACCGCCGTTTCCACGTAACATGACATCACCAAAATCCTCAAAATTAGGATATTGAGGGTGGTTCGTATTTCCAATCTGCGAAGCCACAATTTCACCCTGCGTAGAACCCGTAAAAAATAAAAATTGGTCAAACTGATGAGAAGCAATGTCACAAATAATACCGCCAAATTGCTCTTTGTTAAAAAACCACTCAGGGCGTGTTTTGGGATTCATGCGGTGTGGCCCCATTCCAATGGTTTGAATAACTTTGCCGATTGCCCCTGCTTTTACCAGTTCTCCAGCTTTTACGGTTGCTCTATTTTCAAGACGCTCGCTGTACATGATGGAATAAATACGACCCGTTTGCTTCTGTACTTTACGCACTTCGGCCAATTGCTCAAGCGTCGTTATCCCAGGCTTATCCGACATATAATCTTTGCCACTTTTCATCACCCTAATCCCCAGCGGAGCGCGTTCGTTGGCAATGATTGAACTCAATACCAACTGAATGGATTTATCGTCCAAGATTTCTTTTTCGCTGGATGCCAATTTTGCCTTGGGAAAACGTTTTGCGAACGCCGCTACCAAATCTGCCTCTTTGGCGTAGTACGAAACCAACTCCCCTCCTCCTCGAATAACAGCTTCCACTTGGCCGTAAATATGGCCGTGGTTCATTCCAATAACCGAAAATTTGATACGTGGGGTATCGTATTGAGGAACAACTATGGGGGCAACCGTCTCGGTGATTATATTTCCATAAGCCATTGAAGGAAGCATCGGTAAAGCCATCATCCCTGCGGCAGAAGCAATGGATTCTTTCAAAAAAGTACGGCGCTGATTGGTTTTCTTTTTCATATTTTTTGATGATTGAACAGTTGGGTTTTGAGAAACCCAACGCACATTACATGATGTTTTTTATGCTTAGAAAGTCAGGTTTTGAGAAACCCGACTCACGTTACATTTTGATATTTGTAGTACCGTAAGGTTTGCGTTGTGGACGGCTCAACATCGCGTTGGCTTCTTTATCGTTCACAAAACGTTCGGTTTTAGGATCCCACTGCAACTTGCGTGGCAATTTCATCGCAATGTGGCTAATGAGGCAAACACTGCAAGCACGGTGTCCAATTTCTACGGGTGAAATCGGCGCTTTGCGGGTTTTGATACATTCGAGCCAGTTGCCGTGTTGCTCATCGCTTTTATAGAGGTGAATTTCGTTTTCGCCAATCACCGAAGTAAGAATCTTAGGGTCGCTGGCATCAAGAGCCTTACTACTTTTTTCTCTCGATACTGGGTCGCTCGCCGAAGCCACATAGTCACCGCGAGATACCCAAATCCAACCTTCAGTTCCTTCGTAACGAATACCGTTCGGGAAGCCTCCGCTGGTGTACATCGTGATGCCGTTGGCGTATTCGGCCTTCACCATGAAGTCGCCGTGAACGTTCCACAAACCTGATTTTGGAAACTCTGCCACGGCTTGTACCGAAATGGGACCCGTCAGTTCGGTGTCCATTCCCCACGCTGCCGAATCAAAGTGGTGCTGCCCCCAGCCTGTAATCATTCCTGCGCCAAATTGTTCCACCCGCAACCAACCTGGGCGTCCGTAGCCTTTCTGTGGATGTACCCCGATTTCGGTATAAGGTACTTCGGGGGTAGAACCCAGCCACATGTCATAGTTGAAGCCTTTGGGGACAGGCATTGCAGGAGCAGGAGGCCCTGATGGGTCGCCAGGAAGCCCCACTTTTACAGTGTGAAGTTTTCCGATACGGCCATTCCGAACCAGCTCCGCAGCAATCCGAAACTGTGGAGATGAGCGTTGTTGCGTACCCACCTGAAGCACCGTACCTTTTTTCTGAATAATATCGCTCAACATCCGTCCTTCCGCAATGGTCAACGACGTTGGTTTTTGCAAATACACATCTTTTCCTGCCAAAGCCGCTTCAATCGCAGGTTGCGAGTGCCAGTGGTCGGGTGTACTGATAATCACCGCATCAATGTCTTTGTTTAATAACATTTCACGATAATCATCATACATTTTTGCTTCTACGTAGTTGGCGTTGCCAGTTTTCTTGGTGTAATAGTTTTCGACGAGTTTTTTTCCGTCTTCTAAGCGATTTCTATCAAGGTCACAAACTGCAATCATCCGTGCGACGTCGTGTTGAAGCGTGCCGACCATGTCATGGTCACGACCAATGCGCCCGCAACCAATTTGACCAATATTGATTTTATTGCTTGGCGCGTTTTTGCCAAATACCGATGCAGGTACAATTGTTGGCACACCAATAACTGTAGAAGCCACGGCTCCCTTAGCCGTTAGTGATAGAAAATCTCTGCGCGAAACGGAGAATTTTGATTCTTTTGACATGGAAAGGTTGGAGCTTATATTGTAATTGTACAATTTTTGAAACTTATAGCACTGCTATTTTTGGATATCTTTCAAACAGTGGCAGGTCAAAACGTAGTTAATGTTAAAAGAAGATGTCTATATTTCAAAAATATCATTGAATTATTTTAGAAAAAAACACCATATATCTATCGGAAACGTTTTCGGAAACGCAGCCGATAGATATGTAGAACTGAGATATTTTATATATTTTTGTAAAATTGTATAAAACGAAAGGTTTTATTAGTTGTAATAAGGAAGATTCTTGTGGTTTTGACAAACTTGGAAAAATTTTACTGTGATGGAAATTTGCGAAAAATGTGGGAGTGGCGAAAATGTTGTCAAATCAGGATTCGTCAGGGGGAAACAACGTCTTTTCTGTAAGACTTGCGGGATTCACTTTACTTTTGCTTTGCCACACCGTGAAGCTCTGAAAAAGCCGCATCAAACAACCATTATCGATATTGCCAAAATGGTAGGAGTATCTCCCTCCACGGTGTCACGGGCATTAAATAGAAGTACTGAAATTAACCCAACGACACGTCAGGAAATAATCCGAGTGGCAGCCGAAATGGATTATCGCCCCAATTTATTGGCGCAAAGCTTGAATCGTGGCGAAACGCATACCATCGGGGTAGTTATTCCTAATATAGAACGGCCTTTTTTTGCAGGGGTATTGGCAGGTATTCAGAAAGTAGCTACCGAGGTGGGCTACCGAGTTATGATTTGTCAATCGAATGAATCACATTCTACTGAAACACTTAATGTACAAGCGTTGGTTGCAAGTCGAGTAGATGGGTTGCTCATCAGTCATTCCAAAGAAACGACTTCCTTTGAACATATTAAACTTCAACTGAAAAAAGGGCTTCCAATCGTTCACTTTGACCGAGTGTGCAATGAGGTCGAAACAGCTAAAGTAGTTGAGGAAGATTATGAAGGAAGTTTTTTGTTGGTCGAACACCTGATTCAGCAAGGATGTCGACGCATTGCCGTGTGTGCTGGCCCACGAGAGTTACTAATAAGCAATGCCCGTTTGGAAGGTTACAAGGCTGCGTTGGCAAAATATGGTATTGTTTTGAATGAAGAACTGGTTTATCACACTAATTTTAAAAAAAGGGAGACACTGTTGGCGTTAGAAAGTTGGCTTCAGTTGCCACAACCACCCGACGGAATTTTTGCGGTACATTATGGAAATGCCATTGAAATACTCGTCGAACTCAAAAACCGGGGTATTAAAGTTCCCCATGAAATAGCAGTTGTAGGATTTGGGGATGAACTCATTGCTGAATTGATTGAACCGTCGTTGACGGTTTTTCACCTCTTTCCGTTTCAGGTAGGCGAAACAGCTGTGACTCTGCTTATTGATAATATCATTCATAGAGACAGCTTCCGGCCTGTGGTACAGACGGTGAAAGGTGAACTGATTATTCGTGAATCATCACTACGAACTAAATCCCTTTAGGCTCCACCATCACTACTTCTTCTTTGTCTAAAATCACTTCCCCTTCGGGTAATCCTTTGGGTTTACGGACAAATTTCTTGGGAATCACAATTACAGGGCAGAGGGTTTCATTGCGGCGTTTGGAATACCAAGCGGCGAGTTGGGCCGCTCGTTCAATAACACTATTCGGGAATTTTTTCCCTGCTTTGTACTTCACTACCACGTGCGAACCAGCCACGTCGCGGGCGTGTAGCCAAAGGTCATCTTTGTAAGTATATTTTTTGGTGAGGAGGTCGTTGTTTTTGGCGTTTTTACCAATCAAAATCACGTAACCTTCAAATTCGGTATGCTTGAAAAGTTGTGTAGGCGACAAAACGGGGGCATCACTTAGCAAGTTGTTGTTTTTGAGGTACTTGCGTAAAAGTTTGAGAGAGTCAAACCCTTCAATGATACTGAGGTGGTTTTTGAGTTCTTCCAGTTCTCCTTCTCGTAGAGCGATGTTTGACTGTAATTTCTCTATTTCGATGCGCTCATTTTTGGCCTTTCGATAATAAGTCTCGGCATTGCGTTGGGGGGTAAGGTCGGTTTTAAGCTTGATTTCAATATCTCGATTTCGGTAAAAATCAAACAAAGTGACACGTTCGGCACGTTCGGGGATTTGGTGAAGGTTGGCCATTAAAATGTGGCCAATTTCTTCGTTTTTGACCTCACCATCTATGCCTACTAATTTTTGAAAAGTGTCTTCTAAATAGCTTTCAGTACGATGAATGCGTTTTTGTAACAGCCGAACCGCTTCGGCTTTTTCCTTGGCAATGACCCCAATCCGGTTGTAAGTCGTGTAAAAATCATTGATGGCCGCAATGGGGTCAGCGTATTCTCGAAGTACCTCTCCCAACGGTACTAAAGTTAGAATAGGTTGTTGATTCCAAAGGCTGATTTTAAAGGAAGGGTTTGCCAGAAGCGTTAAGGTATCTTGGATGCGTTGCCAATAACCGTCGGTCGGTTTTGAATCGACTGACGGTTGCGATAGGGGAGATACTTGCTCCCCCATTGGGGGGCGGGAGGCCAAATATGCATTTACTTCTTTCCCGAACGTAGGAAATACTTTGCGATAATCAAAATTAGCTGCCTGATACGCTTCCCAAGATTGATCAAGAGGGCGGTTAAGCTCAGACAAACGTAGGTTATTGTCTGAAGCAAGTTTGCTGTGAAACAAGTCAACCACTTCGTTGTCTTGAAATAAAACAGCATTGGAACGATTGCCAAACAACTTAAAAACTAAGGTGTAGTTATTTTCTAAAACCAACCCAATGGCGCGTTCATTTTCAAATGATTGTAATTCAATTACTTCTAAATCGTAAAGTGTTTCAAACAAATCAACACTGTTTTGACGAGCGCGGCTAAATTCTTCGGGAAAATTGAAACACGCAAAATCAGGGCGAAGCGTAGTGCGGATGAAAAAAGGGCGATAATAATTGTTTTTCCCGCGAGCATGGGCTAAAATAATCACCAACTCGTCTTTTTCCTGGCTAAAACACTCCATAAACTTCAATCCAACTGCCAACGGACGAAGTGCTGCGGCTAAATGCTGTAAAAAATGATAATTCTGATGCATGACACAAAGGTAGTTGCCAGGAGTGAGAAGTCGGGAGTCAGGAGTGAAAAAACAAAAGGCGTCGGTCGGTTCAAAACCGACTGACGCCTCATTAGTACTCAACTATAAACTTTTGCTCATGATCTATGGACCATAGACCATAAACTGCAAACTATTTGTCTCGTGTCAATACTTCGTCAATCAAGCCATATTCTTTGGCTTCGATGGCACGCATCCACTTATCGCGGTCAGAGTCTGCTTCGATTTGCTGGATAGTTTGTCCCGTATGATGAGCTAAAATTTCGTACAATTCTTCACGTAATTTAACGATTTCGCGCGCAGTGATTTCAATGTCAACTGATTGGCCCTGAGCACCTCCCGATGGCTGGTGAATCATGATGCGTGCATGAGGAAGAGCCGCACGTTTACCTGCAGCGCCACCTGCCAGTAATACTGCACCCATAGAAGCCGCTAAGCTGGTACAAACCGTGGCTACGTCAGGGCGTACATATTGCATGGTATCATAAATACCCATTCCTGCGTAAACTGACCCGCCAGGGCTGTTGATATACATCAAAATATCTTTTTTTGGATCCGCTGATTCCAAAAATAATAACTGAGCTACCACTATATTGGCGATTTGGTCGTCAACGGGCATTCCAAAAAATATAATACGGTCGGCCATAAGGCGAGAAAATACATCCACTTCGCGGAAGTTCATTGGGCGTTCTTCGATAATCGCCCGTGTCATGTTTTCGACTGTATGATTCATGTATCCGTCAACGGTCAGGCCATTCATGCCCAAATGTTTTACTGCGTACTTTCTAAATTCTTGTCCGTGGTTCATTCGTGTATATAATTTGTGTTAATTGTGCGATATAAAGGAATTTTGTCTTTCTATGTCAGTCTAACGAAAACGATTCTCTCTTGGTTCGTTGGACAAAATTGCAGAATTTAGCGTTTAATTGTTATCTGTTTAACCAACAAATTATCGGTGGAAGCGAGAATTGCAATGCAGAGTATTTTAGAACGACATGTTCCAGCCTCTGCCGTAAGCTATTGTTACGATTTATGGGAGCGTTATCAATTTGATTTTGTGGCTTCAAAGCCACGTAGAACGCGATTAGGTGATTTTACTGCACAGCCCTCCCGTCGTGAGCGAATTACGGTCAACGTAAATCTCAATCCGTACAATTTTTTGGTTACTTATTTGCACGAAGTAGCTCATTTGGAAGTATATCGGCAATACAAACGCCGTCAACCACCGCACGGAAAAGCTTGGAAAACACATTTTCGATTGTTGCTTATTCCAGTAATGAGCGAGGCTAATTTTCCATTATCGGTTTTAGTGCCTTTGCTGGATTATGCACAAAACCCTACGGCTTCTACTGGTACTCACCTACCGCTGATGCAAGCCCTCAAAACGATTGATGCTCCTCAAACTGATTTGGTGATGGTCAGTCAATTGTCTGAAGGACAAATTTTTCGACTGAACCAAAAAGTTTTTGTTCGAGGCACGCAACGACGTACTCGCATCGTTTGTGTAGAAAAGGTGTCTGAGAAAAAATATTTAGTGGCGGCTCATGCGTGGGTGGAGAAACTATAAAAGAGCGTCGAGTGTGAAATGCAGAATGTTGAGCGGAGCATGGAATGAAAAATTTTATAATACAGTACTGCCAAAACATAAGAAAGACGGGAAATAAGCACACTAATTATTTGTGCGGTTATTTTCTATTTCTCAGTTTTACATTTTACAATTTTACAGTTAAAAGCCAAAATTCTGTTCTTTCTCAGGGGCG
>JBDHXS010000209.1:0-9689 GCA_039810845.1 Runella sp.
TGGTGGCTTTGATAAATTCTATGATTTCGCCGAAAAAATGGCTCCACTTGGAAATGCCTCGGCCGATTCATGTGCCGATTTCGTGACCATGATGTTCTCAGATTATACCCGCATGGTAACCATGCAAAACCTCTTCCACGATGGTGGTTTCTCAAACGTCGGTATTTCAGCCGAAGTGTTGGAAGGGTAGTTTTTTATCAGTGATGAGAGATAAGAAGTGATGAGATATGAGTGATAAGATTTGATTTCTTACTTCTCATATCTCATCTCTCCTAACTCATCACTCTTTTTAAGGATACAACAAATATTTCTCCCGCATTTTTTTGTAGTTCGATAACCCAGGCTCCCAGCTTTTACGAATCTCTTCTTCGCTCGTGCCTGCGATAATCTGCTTTTTAAGATTTTCTGTCCCCGCCAATTTATCGAAATTACCCATTTGTTTGCTTTGGCTCATGTCAAAAAACTTGTCTTTGTACGGATAAGCCGCGTAGGTTTCAAACAACCACTTGAGGTTCAGCTTCTTAGATTTCACAAACGTATTGGCATCAAACTTACGAAGGTCGAGTCCATAACATTCTTGGTCTTGGTGGAGTGGAGTTTCGCTCATGCCTTGGATGCTTACGGGCTTGAACGTAAAGCTGTATTTTCCCTTCAACGCGGGAGCTCCTAAGACCGTAAAAGGAATGTAGGTGCCGCGTCCTTGGCTCAAAATCGTACCCTCAAACAAACAAATGCTTGGATACAGCATGATGGATTGCTGCGTGTTGAGGTTGGGGGAAGGCGGCACGGGCAACACGTACGGCATGGCGTGGGTGTAGTTGGCCACTTTAATGATTTTTAACTTACACTGCATTTTGTTGGGCAACCAGCCTTCGCCGTTAATCATTTGAGCAAATTCGCCAATGGTCATCCCGTGGGTAATGGGAATCGGAAACATGCCAATGCCTGACTTTAAATGCGACTCTAAAAGAGGGCCGTCAACGCAAAAACCGTGTGGATTAGGGCGGTCTAAAATGAGCAATTCTTTGTCATTTTCCGCACAAGCTTCCATCACGTGCGACAATGTGTTGATGTACGTATAAAAGCGTGCGCCCACGTCTTGCACGTCAAAAATCATCAGGTCAACATCGGCCAAATGTTCTTTGGAGGGCTTACGATTTTTGCCATAAAGCGAAATGACAGGAATGCCCGTTTTGGGGTCTGTACTGTCGCTGACCTTAGCACCATTGCTGGCGTTGCCGCGAAAACCGTGCTCAGGGCCAAAGATTTTGGTGATGGTCACGCCCAGTTTGACAAGGCTATCAACGCAATGAGATTTTCCGATGATGGAAGTTTGATTGACCAACATCCCAATGCGTTTGCCTTTGAGGTAGGGCAAATATTGCGCAGTTTGGTCGGCCCCCGTTATGATTTTTTGAGGTGCTTGCGCAATCTTTGAGTGATGGGTAAAAGAAGTACAACAAGTAAATACAAAAGTCGCAACCAAAGCGACAGCATAGAATGGTTTCATAAGGAAAACGTAACTAAGTTGAAAGGTGCAAATTACAACAAAAAGCACACTTTTACTTATGTTCTTCTTGACTTCCTCCTTGGGCTGTATTGGAGGAAACCGAGGGTTGAAACGGTGAAATCACTAATTGGCGCACCAATTTGGGGTGTGAGTTAGAAATCAGATGACCTGCCTCGGGCAAAAAGATAAAATTTGCGTTTTTATCGGCCAATTGGCGACGGGCAAAATCCAAGTTAGCAGGGTCAACAATCCAGTCCTTTCCGCCTTGTACTACCGTAGTGGGTACTTGAAGCTGTGCCCATTGCTTACTTAGTTTTTCAAGTTCTTGGGCGTGGGCAAACTTCTCAAACGTGGCTACATTAAGTCGGCGCGGAAGCCAAAGCCGCACTATCCACCACTTAGCAGGTTTAGAAAACCACCAAAATTTTTCTTTTGAGGGGTCAATAGCGGGCGCAAGCATCACCAATTGATTAAAATACTGAGGCTTCAAAATAGCCATTTGGGCCGCAATAGGTGCTCCAAACGAACGCCCCAAGAGTACTCCTTTTTGACGAGAACGGTTGAGCGACAACGCCAACATAGCCGCACGCGCCTGCGTTTCAATCGAGGTTACAAAACGTTTTTTGCGATAGCTGGAATGGTTATAGCCCAATCGGTCAATAGCAATGATATGAAAACGGCTTTGTAGCAGCGAGTCGTCAATCATGTTGAGGTACCCGTACCACGCCCCTGGCGCGCCGTGAATTAGCAACAAAGGCGGTAAGGTATCGGCACCCGTAGTCGCAACAAACAGTTTTAGGCTGTCGTTTTGAATGGTAAAAAACGTCGGTTTTACGGCCCGATTGGCGTAGTGTTCTCGAATATCACGGTCATTTTTTCGCCACGAACGAAAACAAGAAGAAAGTCCTATCCCCAACCCACAAATACAAGCCCACAAAATAAGTTTTCGTTGCATAACCAATCAATTGCATTTACAAATATGAAAAACCTCAAAACAAACTCAATTGTTCATACGTCAATTCGGGATAAACCACAGGCTGAATCACTTCGGGGACGTTAGAGTTAGCTTTAGCATGGCCAATTAACCGACCAATGGTGAAGGCTTCCATCCATTTTTCATCCAAGGGATTCCCAAACGCTTGCCAAAGTGACTGATTACTATCGGTCTGCAACCACGTCTGTTCCATCTCGGGGGTAAGAATAACGGGCATTCGTTGTTTGGTGTTGTGAATACGCGCCATAAGCGGATTGGCCTCGGTCGTAACAATGCTAAAAGTATGCCAAATATCATCGGCAAAAGCAGGATTCTGCCAACTTTCCCATATACCCGCCATCGCAAAAATGGGCTGGTTGCGAAGATGAATAAAATAAGGGTATTTTTGTTTCCCCACCGTTTGCCATTCAAAAAAGCCAGTCGAAGGAATCAGGCAACGTTGTGAGTTTTGCAAGGCATATTTGAAAGAAGGTTTTTCATCCAAGGTTTCGGCCTTGGCATTGAGCGTACCAGTACGTAATTCGTTGGCTTCTTCCAAGTTTTTGGCCCAACGGGGAATCAGTCCCCACTTATAAAATTGAAGACTATTGGGAGCTTGAGCAGTAATGACAGGCCAAGTAGGAAACTCAAACCCATTTCCGTGGTAAACAGGTTCATATTCAGTTGTTTTAGGCTCTTTTTTTACCCCAAAACGCTTTTCTACTTCTTCGACCGTGGCTGTTAATGAATTATGAAAACACATAATAAATTGATTTTTCTGCGTAGTTTTGGATGAAAGATTTGATTATCGAAAGTGATTTACCCACCTTTATTAAACAAACAACTACTGTATGAAATTCAAATTATTGGGAAAATCTGGTCTTCGCGTATCGGAAATTTGTCTCGGCACCATGACCTTCGGCACCGAATGGGGATGGGGCGCCGATAAACACGAAAGTAAGAAAATTTTTGAAGCCTACGCCAATGCTGGTGGTAACTTTCTGGACACTGCCAACCGCTATACCGAAGGTACGTCCGAAAGATTTTTGGGCGATTTTATTGCCAATGATCGGGATCATTTTGTGGTGGCCACTAAATATACGCTCAAAGACCGCGACGGCGATCCCAACTTTGCTGGGAATCATCGCAAAAACATGATTCGCTCCCTGAACGAAAGCCTAAAACGCCTCAATACCGATTATATTGATTTGTTTTGGGTACACATGTGGGACTTCACAACTTCGGCAGATGAGGTAATGCGTGGTTTGGATGACCTTATTCGGAGTGGGAAAGTACACTATATTGGTATTTCGGATACTCCCGCTTGGGTAATTTCGCGGGCAAATATGCTGGCCGAGTTACGTGGCTGGAGTCAATTTGCGGCTTTGCAGATTGAGTATTCGTTGCTGCAACGCGGGGCAGAACGAGACTTGTTGCCCATGGCCAAAGCATTGAACATGGCCGTGACGCCTTGGGGAGTTATTGGTGGCGGTGCATTGACGGGCAAATACCTGCGCGGAGAAAGTGGGCGTGTGCCTGAAAACAGTCTCCGTCGCAATGAACGTAGTCAGGAAATCGCACAGGAAGTGGTTGATATAGCTCAAGAGTTGGGGGTGACATCTACTCAAATTGCCATTAACTGGGCACGTCAGCGAGTTTCAAATGTGATGCCAGTCATCGGAGCAAAACGGGTAGAGCAATTACAAGATTCGTTGAAATGCCTTGATTTTAGTATTCCTGACGAAATGATGAGTCGTCTCAACGAAATCAGCAAAATTGAGTTGGGCTTTCCGCACGATTTTCTTTCATCAGAAGGTGTAAAGCAGTCAGCTTTTGCAGGAACCTACGACCAAATTATTAATCATCATTTATAGACTGAAAACCTTATAGGTTTTGGATTGATAATCAGTTGCTTATTCTAAAAAAAATCTATAAAGTTTAACCACCCTGTTTTGAAAACACAACTCTTAGAATACCTCAAAAATCACTTGGACACACGAATGCAAGCGGCACTCGGAGCTATGCAATCGGCACAAAGTTCAGCCAATGAAGAAACTAAAAGTTCGGCAGGTGACAAGTATGAAACGGCCCGCGCTATGGCGCAAATTGAGCGAGATCGCCATGCTCAATTATACGACCAACTTCGTCAGGAACGAGCTGTTTTAGATCGAATTGATGCTGAATTTAATTTCCAACGCGTTGGACTGGGGGCATTAGTCAAAACATCGGCAGGTTATTTTTTTATATCGGTAAGTGTAGGATTGGTTGATATCGAAGGCACGAAAGTAATTGCGGTATCCCCGCAGTCGCCTTTGGGTGCTTCGCTGATGGGAAAGCAGGTAGGTGATAACTTCCCGTTTCAGCAAAAGAAATGTATCATTGAGGAAGTGGGGTAGCATAATTGATTATCTTTTTTTGATTGGCTAATCTACTCCAAAAAAAAGGTTTTAAATTGTGAAAAAGACAGGCTATCTATTCATCATTTATCATTTATCATTCATCGTTTGCCAACATTCCTTCGCGCAAAATTCTCCTTACGTTCTTACGCCTAATCTTCAACAAGCCTACCACGAAGTTTTTAAATTAAAAGTAAACTCTGCCCGACAATTTTTAACCAAAGAAAAAAGCAAAAATCTGGGAAGTGCTTTTACGCTTTATGTGGAAAACTATGCCGATATGGTTGCTCTGTTGGTAAGTGATAATAAGCAGATTTTTGAACAATTAGCCCCTAACGAAGATAAAAGATTGGAAATGTTGGCTGACTTTCCTGCTGACTCACCCTATCAGCGGTTTTTTCAAGCCGAAGTTCGATTGCATTGGGCTTTTATAAAATTGAAATTCGGTAAAGAAGTAAGCGCATCGTGGGATATTATCAAGGCGTATCGTCTCCTTGAAGAAAATGCTAAAAAATACCCTGATTTTATTCCTACCTATAAATCATTGGGTCTTTTGCATGTATTGATAGGCTCTACTCCCCAAAACTATCAATGGGTTGCTAAGTTGCTGGGTTTACGGGGTAATATTCAACAGGGATTGCGCGAAATTCAGACCGTCGTTCAGAAAGAGTCGCTGTTTGATACAGAAGCTAAATTGATTGAGATTTTGCTTCACTCTTATGTACTCAAATATACTGAAAAACAAAATGCAGAACTCCTGCAACTGATTCGAAGTCAGCCTGATAATTTGCTTTTGCATTTTTTTGGAACAACGATTTCGATGAAAGATGGACGGGGAGAACAGGCATTACAAATTCTCAATCAACGCCCGACTGGAGCTGCTTATTTTTCTTTCCCTTTTTTGGAGTATTTGAAAGGAGAAATCTTACTTCAAAAAAGTGAATACAAAGAGGCTCAAATTCATTTAAACGCTTTTCTGGGGCAATATAAAGGGCAAAATTTTCTGAAAGACACGTATTTGAAGCTGTTTTTGAGTCATTGGATGGTGAGTGAAGATTCAGTGGCAAAAGTGTATTTGAACAAGATTCTGAAAGTGGGAGCGACGTATGTAGAATCCGACAAAGCAGCACAAAAGTTTGCCGAAAATTTCACAAAAGGCTCCATTTCAGTTCAGCAAAAAGTACTGATGAAAGCCCGATTAGCATTTGATGGGGGCTATTTGGCAGAAGCCATGAATGTTTTGAAACCGTTTCATGAAAACTCATTTCCTAATCTGTCCGACAAAGCAGAATTTCAGTATCGGTTAGGGCGAATTTTTCAACGCCAAAACCAACTTGATTCTTCCCTTACGCATTATGAACGCGCCATTGCACTGAGTCAGGCGCAGAGTTTGTATTTTGGTGCTACATCAGCGTTGCAGTTAGGGTATATTTATCAAGCTAAAGGGCAAAAAGCAAAAGCCATTACCTATTTTAAACAAGCACTCAATTATCCTAAGCACGAATATAAAAACAGCGTGGACAATAAAGCCCGCGCTGCCTTGACGTTGATGGGAGTGGAATGATTTGGATTATTCAGAGAATAGATATAAGTTTGGTTATCAATAGCTTCAGTATCCATCCATTTCAAATATCAATTTTATGAAAACGAACTTTTATTTAGGAATTATTCTGCTTTGCTTATTACTCATTGGCAATAGTTGTCGTGATAAACAACCAGAGGTTATACCTGATTTTTGGACAATGGAAGAGTTTTCTATAGATGGAGGTATAAAAGCAGAATTACTACATAGCTCCACTAACAAACAGACTGATAATGAGATAATCTTAACTCTACCCCCTACTTATTCGTATGATTATATCATTCCAGCGATTAAGGCAAGGTATGCAGAGAAAATATACCCTCAACCTGGAATAAAGGTGGCTTTTGAGAATAAACCTTATACAAGATATCGTCTCATTGACAAAACAGGAACATGGATTGAATACAAATTATATGTGAGGCGAAGCGATACTTTTAAATTAAGTTTACCATCACAAGAATATCAGTTAGAAGAGCCTAATAAACAATCTTTTTCTGTTGACTTGCCTAATGCGGGAACAGCAGATGGAAGGATGGGATATGAGGTGGTATTTTTTGATGAGAATGGCAATCAAAAATACTCAACGATAACCTATTCTGTTTATAGTTCCTTAAGAGTAAATTTTATATTCCCTCAATACTTTAAATCAGGAAGATATCAGGTAAAAGTAAGAATTTATGAGCGAAGTCAACCTAATAATATTCTGAGAGAATCTGAACCCATCTCAGTTAATTTTCTTAAAAGTAAGTACAGTACATTTTTGCCGCCTAACCCCCAATTATTGCAAGGGCAAGCATACATGATTCGGGGATATGGATTTAGCGCGGACATGCAATATAAATTAAAATTGAAAAATGATTTTATAACATCTCCAATTGACATTATTGGCCAATATATTGATGAAACTCAAATCAACTTTTCGTTACCGAATAATTTAGAGGAAGTAGATTACGAAGCATCTTTTTTGGAGAATGATATTCCAAAAAAAGTCTGGTTGCCAAATAATACGATTTTTTTGGCTAAGAATAAGACACTTAAAAGCCTCGTGGCATTATTTGAAATGAAAGCTGATTTATTTGATTACTCATTTACAAATATACTGAAATCAACCTATAGTAAAGGTGAAAGCATTAATACGCCTCTTTTTTTCAACCGAACATCCAATCAAGAGAAACTTAATTTAATAATGACAAATCTGTCTTCAGGACAAGAATTTAATTTAATCAGCACTGACGTATATCTGCCATCGCGAGAATACTCTTATTTATCGTTTGCTATTCCTTCCAATATTCCAACAGGTTTTTACAGCGTTCAGGGTTTAAAAGATGGCCAAAGAACAACGCGGTATTGGAAAAAGGTAGAGATCAAGTAATAGAAAAAGCCTGCAAAACTATCTTTTTGCAGGCTTTTTCTATAAAATACTTGTTTACAAATATTTCAAAAATTCGTTTTTTGTGGCTTCTTCTTTAAACTTACCGCCGTAAAAAGAAGTCACCGTAGTACTGGTATCGTCTTGTACTCCGCGAGAAGCTACACACAAATGTTTGGCATCCATCACTACGGCTACATCTTCCGTTTGAAGAATTTGTTGTAATTCTTTGCCTATTTGGACTGTCAGACGTTCCTGAACTTGGGGGCGTTTGGCAAAATATTGCACAATACGATTCAGTTTGGAAAGCCCAATTACATTCCCGCTTGAAATGTAAGCAATGTGTGCTTTACCAAATATAGGTACAAAGTGATGTTCACAGTTGGAATAAAAGCTGATGTCTTTTTCCACCAGCATTTCATTGTATTTGTATTTGTTCTCAAAAAGTGTCGCTTTGGGCTTATTTTTAGGATTGAGACCACTAAAAATCTCTTTCACATACATTTTAGCTACCCGACGGGGAGTTCCTTTCAGGCTGTCGTCGGTCAGGTCGAGTCCCAAGGTTTCCATAATTGCGCGAAAATGATGCTCGATTTGGGCTACTTTCTCAGGGTCGCTCAGTTCAAAAGCATCCTCACGTAGCGGCGTATTATAGGCACTGAGTCCATGGTCGTCGCCCCACTCATCAACGGTTAAATCAACGTAATCAGCCATTTCACGCGGGGTATTCCACAAAGTTTCGTTCGGTTTCATAGAGTCTTATTTTCAAGTCCAATGTGGACTCCAAATGCCCACGTAAGAGATTGTAAATTATAATTGCAATGTTTTCGGCACTGGGATTTAAGTTCTTAAATTCCTCAGTATCAAGATTTAGATTTTTGTGGTCGAACTTTTCGAGAACATAGCGCTCTATCAAATCGTTCAGCCATTTCAAATCTACAACGTAGCCGGTTTCAGGATTTACTTCGCCCGTTACCTGGACTATCAATTCGTAGTTGTGTCCGTGGTAGTTAGGATAGTTACACTTTCCAAATATGTGCGCATTCTGCTCGTCTGACCAACTCGGATTGTTCAAACGATGCGCGGCATTGAAGTGAGCCTTCCGAAATACCGCCACTCGTGGGTTGTTCATACCAATAAATTAATCAATCAAGTCGTTGTTTTTTACGTACGTGCCGAGGAATCATCAGAAAGTTTGTCTGCAACACCCTCTCGACCGTTGGGCGTAGTACCAAATGCCCGATGGTAAGTATCGTTTTCAACTTCTTTATAAACGACTTCCAAAACAAAATAGTTTTAATTTGGGAAGTGAAGCGGCGTTATCCGTTACGAATAGCCTGTTAATTGGTCTGATTATCAGATTATTTGAGATGTGAAAAATTTTAATTCGCTTTTTTATTTGCTTTTGGAGAAGGCAGGAAATAATAAAGAATAAATGAAGCAAAAAACGAACTGTATGACGGTTGTAACGACTAAATAGGCAGGTAACTGCAGCAAATCTTCCATCATCTGCGTGGCGTTTTCAAAGTTTTCATCAGAAGTAGCACTCATTGTCAGCCATTCACGGCCGCGCAAAAGAAGATCATTAAAATAATCAGGGTTGACAAATTGGTAATAAATGCCTTTAATCACTACAAAGCCCAATAGCCAATATACACTCAGTTTTAGGAGTGATTTAAAGCCCTTGGTAAACTTCCAATTGGTAGCAGTTTGGGATTCAGTGCGAAGAAAGACAATATAAAATCCACTAACCAATATCAACCACAATAAACTCGTAAAAGGAAGCCAATCTACAATGGTATTGTGGTAACCAAGGAGCTTTTCACCTATAAGCCAAACAAGGCTAAAAACAAGAATAT
>JBDHXS010000210.1:0-9681 GCA_039810845.1 Runella sp.
GTAGCCTGTTAATAATATTTTGGTATTGGGAAATTGCTCACAGAGCTTATCAACATAGGCTTGTACTTCATCGTTGGCAGGGACAGAAGTAATCACCGAAAAAATATAGTCAGGTTTATGGACATCGTAGGCAAAAATCAATTCGCTGAATGGAAGCGTTTGTCCCAAATAAACTACTTTATGGTGACGCGAACGAATGATATAACTGGCGAAAAGCAAACCCATTTCGTGTAACTCTCCTTCGGGTAAATACAAGATAAACTTCTTAGAATCAGGATGATACTTGACCACTTGACCATCTATGGCCACAATGATTTTTTGGCGAACAAGGTTAGTGATGAAATGTTCTTGAGCTGGCCCAATAGATCCTGTTACCCACAGAGTGCCGATACGGTTTAAAAATGGGTAAATAATATAGGTCATGGTATTTGCAAAACCATTCTGCAAAAAATTAGTACTAATAATTTTTTCAAAGCGTTCTTCATCCAAATCAATCATGGAGAGAGTAAGGGCGTGAATTTGATCGGGATAGCTAAGTTTTTGGTCAGTAATAGTAATAACTGCTTTGCTCATTTCATTGAGCGACAACTTAGATATTTCCGAAATTTTGTGTCCGTGATCTTTAAGTAAGGAGATATTAAGTACCAATTTTAGATCTTGGTCGTCGTATAGGCGAATATTGGTATCTGTTCTTTTTGGCTGAATGATATTGTAGCGCTGTTCCCAAATACGCAACGTATGCGCTTTGATACCAGATAATTGCTCCAAATCTCGGATTGAATAATTACTCATTACTTTTTAATTTAAAAATGGATGTATCTGTATAACCTATCTATCCCAAAAGTGTTTTAAATATTTGTTATTCAAGAATATACGTCAAGTTGTGAGCTGAAAAAAATAAAATTTGGCAAATCAAAAATAATCCAGCCAAACGGTTTTGCTTCGGAAAAGTCAATTGATAAAATAACCATAATAACCCAAAAGCAACTACATACCAAGCTACATAGTTTTGAAAAGGGATACTACCTCCAGCCCAACTCCAAAAATCTAGTCGTACTGCCACGGGTTCTATAAGGACATCTATGCCCACTACCACCCCCGCAGCCAACAGGGCTTTCACCCACTTTGAATGATGCCATTTATTTGCAATTATACCTATTGCATAAATAAGCGTAAGCCAATTAGTACCAATGATTAACGGAACACCCAGAACTTTCCAACCCAGGGTAGCTCCGTAATGATATTGCCCGAAAATCATGCCTGTATGTACTCCCAAAACCTCCACAAAGAAGCCAGTAAGGTAAGCAATAAAGCAAAAAAACACAACAAAGCGGTTCCATTCAAGATGAAAAAGGAGCAATAAAATCAAGGAACTGAGCAAATGAAAAGGTACTAAGGCTTTAAATAAAGGCTGTGAAATAGCGATTTGTAAACCCAAAAAGCCAGCCAAGTGCATCAATGGGAGAATGATGAAAATGGTACGCTGAAAGTTAGCTGAATAGCGAAGTTGACGTAAAAAAGCATACATAGCACCTTATTTAACTAAAATGACGCAAAAAGGTTTTGGAAAAGGATTAAAAAGAAAAATCCCAACGCAATGCGCTGGGATTTTAAAGGGAGGGAGACGGGTCTCGAACCCGCGACCTTCGGAACCACAATCCGACGCTCTAACCAACTGAGCTACAACCTCCGTGTTTTAGGACTGCAAAGATACGGAAGTCATTCCAATTTTTCCAAGTCTTTGTGCGTTTTTTTGTAGATTTGTGGCAATATTTGGTAAATAACAACTTACTTATGACACTCAAACAACAAATAGACGAGGATATTAAAGAAGCCATGCGCGACAAAAATCAAGATACGCTACGGGCTTTGCGAGCCGTCAAATCATTGATTTTATTGGAAGAAACCAAAGAAGGAGCCGCAGCTCAACTTAGCACTGATGACGAGCTGAAACTCCTGACTAAAGCGGTTAAACAACGTCGTGATTCGGCAGCGATATACGAGCAACAAAATCGTCCTGATTTACTCGAAAAAGAATTAGCCGAAATCGCAGTAATTGAAAAATACCTTCCAAAACAACTTACGGAAGACGAAGTGAAAGCAAAACTTCAAGAAATTTTCAGTCGCGTAGGAGCAAAAAGTCCATCAGACATGGGTAAAGTCATGGGTGTGGCTATGAAAGAATTGGCTGGACAAGCTGACGGCAAGGTGGTTCAGACACTGGTGAAAAGTTTGTTGGTGGGATGAATACCCTCGATTTGTTGATTTTAATCCCACTTGCGTGGGGTGCATTTAACGGCTATCGTAAAGGACTGCTCATTGAGATTGTAGGGGTAGCAGCCTTTGTGATAGCCATGATCGTAGGATTTAAGTTCTTGCGTTTTGGTACTGATTTGTTGGCACCCTATTTTACAGCAGAACTTGTCCGTCGGTTTTTACCATTTATAGGATTTTCAGTCATTTTCTTCCCGACCATTTTTATGGTTAATCGCCTTGGATACTCTCTAAGGTCAATGTTGAGATACACGTTATTGGGTACGTTAGACAATCTCGCAGGAGCTGCGGTAGGCATCTTTACATGGGTGTTTGGGATTAGTGTATTTTTTTGGTTATTGAGTACCGTTGGTATTCAGATTCCCCCTAAATACCGTCTTGAAAGTTTTCTTTATGACTACCTCGTTCCCGTGGCTCCAGGTATCATCAGTGTTATTTCTGATTGGATTCCTGTCGGAGGGAATTTGATACGAGAGTGGGGGAGAGGAGAATAGCCAAGTAGGCTGTAGTGGAGGCTATGTATGGGTCTATGAGAGGCTGCTTGCTTTTACTAAGGGTAGGTTTTCCCTACTTAGTTCCCCCATCGGGGGGTAGGGGGTTTGATGCTTTCAGAAAGTATTTCATATATTCCCTGCCATGCTGGGTATCGTTCTAAATAATCCAAATGTTTTTCTATGATTTGCTGGTCGCCGCGGCGAGCGGGGCCAGTCTGCACGACCGCTGGATCGGGAGCTTCCAGTGCTTTACGAATGGTTTCGCGAATGAGAGGTTTGAGTAGATCAAACTCTAAATGTTCGGCATCTAAAATACGTTTAGAGATTGTCAAAAGGTGATTGGTGAAATTGCAAGCAAAAACAGCCGATACGTGCAAAATTCGGCGCTCTTCCGAACTCATCAAATACACCACATTGCTAATGTCTTGGGCAAGCTGAATGAGGAATTGTTCAATTTTGGGTTCTGATGCTTCAATACAAAGAGGTATTTCAGTGAAACTGATCGGGACTTCACGGCTGAAAGTTTGAAGGGGATAGAAAACCCCTGTTTTGACGGGTATATCACTATAAATTTCAATTAATTGGCGTAATTCATCCAACGATTTGGTACCAGATGTATGAACAACAGTGCAATGCTCAGGTAACACCAAACGCGATACTACATCATGGAGGGCATCGTCAGTTACAGCTAATACAATGAGCTCAGCAATACTCTCAGCAAAATCTAAATCAGGTGCTACGTGCGTATCGTAGAGCTTATTGACGAGCCGTCGGGCATTACGAGTATCTCGGCTAAAAACTTCCACAATATGATGACCCGCGTGTTCGAAGGCTTGGGCTAAATGCCACGCGACGTTGCCTGCTCCAACAAATGAAATGCGCATAAAGTATAAAGTGTAAAATCACCTTCAAAGATAAAAAAATAACCCGTCGGCCAATAGTACGACGGGTCTTCTTAAGGAGATGAGAAATAGCTTTAGATTTGTGTTTCCCCAAACTGGTATAATAGTTTAAACCTAACACCTATATTGCGGTTTTCGGTGAGATAGGTGGGTTTTTGGAGATAAGGAGCGGCATAGACTTCTGTCTGAAAAACGAGCGATTTCCATTGCTTCTCTACCCCTGCCGAAAACATAAAGTCGTTTGATAAAGCGGGCTTTACCTCAAATTTCCCTTCTTCTTGTTTGTATTCGCCATTTCTTTCTCGATAAGAAAAACGATACCCTTGAGTAGCCGACAGGTTCAGGTTGGTTCCGCCCGACATTAATAAGGTAATACTACTGTTGATAGGCCACCGATATGTCAAGCTAATTGGCATCCGTACCAAACTAACCGAAGTTGTAATATCAAATGCTTGCGGCGGAAGCAAAGGAGGATTAGGAATACCTGATTTTTTCCATGTTTGAAAATCCCAGTTATTTTTAGCTTTGAAAATAGCGTCTGTATAATACTGCGGACCATTGATTTTAGCTTTTCCGATTCCGACATCAACACTCCAGTATTTTCCTAACAATAAGCTCGTTTTAAATGAATAACCCGTAAACTTATCGCCTATATTGAGTCCAGCTCCTACTCTGAATTTCAAGCCTTTTAATGAAATAGAAGGAGGTGGTGGTGTTTTAGCTTCTGTCGTTGCATTGTTATTATTAGTTGATGAAGCCGCCATGTTAGCATAAGCATAACGTTGTACACGTATTTCAGCGGGTTCTATTCCTTCCAAGTCTAAAAGTGTTTGTTTTGGTTCGAGCAAGGCTACTTCCAACGAAACCTCAGGAGAAAGCGCACCGACATTATTTATAGCTGCGCCATTCGTCGCTTCTGCTATTTCATTTGCTGGTACTACCTGCTCGTTTTTAGGCGCATCGTTTCTGTTATTCTCTGTGCCTTTTTGTTTTGCTACTGAGGAAACAGTTGTTGCATCCGAGCTTTTTCCTGTCATTTCTTTTTTTAGAGAAGAAGGATTATTTTTCACTTTGTCAGACGATGTACCTACCGATGATTTACCATTGGGAAAAGTTATGGCATTTGAATTGTCGTGTTCTTCCGAGACGCTTGTTTCAGGCTCAACAGATTGTCGCTCAAATGCTTCGCTAATCCTTTCATTGGGATTTTGTCGGATAATTTTCCCTACATTTCTAAGGCTTTTCGATACTTGGTCTGTAACTTCAGTTTTCAACTCATTGGTATTGATTTCATTGGAAGAAGGTACAGCTTGGGCATAGGCATTGGGTTGAGAGGATGGTTCAACAGAAATGTATTTGGTGATATAAACAGTATCTACTCGCGTAGAAGTGCGAAGAGGAACATTGTCTTTTTGAGAGATTTTTTCTTTCAATTGTGTAATCTCCTGATTCAAGTGTTGCTTTTGGCGGTATTGATACACATTCGCGAATACCATTACTGCTGCCGCTACACTTGCTGCGGTGTACATCATCGAACGCCCAAATCGTTGTACAAATGAAGTGGGTATATGGGTAGTTTGGTACGCCTTAAATTTCCCCCAATCTTCTTCTTGAAAACTGGGTTGAATCCCTTCCAACTTTCGGCGTATAGCTTCATCAAATTTATCGGGTTTCATTGTTTTTATTTTTGTGCTTTTGCACTTTATTTATCGTTTATGGTTGAGTTGTCAACCGATGATTTATTAGTGTTTGGGGGTACTCATTTGAATCGTTGATCCATTTTCCCCTCAGAAAAAACGGGGTAAGATAGCTTAATTAACTCTTGCAGCCTTGTACGTGCTCGGGCAAAATGAGAACGTACAGTAGCTTCGTTAAAATTAAGTACATCCGCAATCTCACGAAGCTGATAGCCATCCACTACGTGCATCGTAAAGACAGTACGATAAATCGGCTTCAGCTGTTGCACTAAGGCTAAAATCTCCTCTGCCGAAATTTGATCAATCACAGACTCATCTATCGAAGGTTCATGAATGTTATCAAGGCCAATTTCGCCATGAAATTTTTGATTTTTTCGATAATAGCTAATCGCTGTATTGACCACGATGGTTCGCAACCATGCTTTGAAAGGCTGGGTAAGGTCGTAGCGATCTAAATGCTGAAAAACTTTCAGAAAGCTCTCATTCAAGATTTCTTCGGCTTCTTCCATCGAGGAGGAATACCGTAAGCTGATTCCTTTGGCGTAACCGAAAAATTGTTGAAAAAGTATCCTTTGTGCACGACTGTCATTGTCGCGGCACGCTTGGATAA
Source organism: Runella sp. (assembly GCA_039810845.1). Taxonomy (GTDB): domain Bacteria; phylum Bacteroidota; class Bacteroidia; order Cytophagales; family Spirosomataceae; genus Runella. Next base: position 5,978 of record JBDHXS010000210.1, read on the forward strand.
CTTCCTCAAGGTCGTCTTCCGTAAAGTTGGTTTTCTTTCTAAAAAACAAGGTAGTAACGGATTTTGGATGGTTGTTAGCGCACTTCTATTTACTAATCGCATACCCGTAGTACGCACAAGAGTAACCCTGCGTTGCAGAAAATTACAGCTTTTTTTTGTTAAAAAAAATTAATGCTTTTTCTGCCACGCGCTTCAAAATGATCGCGTAATGGTCTGTGAAATCAATTATTGTTTATTCAAATTTATCAAAAACAAACCATGAAAAAGTCCCTGTTTCTTGTTTTCGCTTTAGTTGGATTGTTCTTAGCGAGTTGTAATCGTGAAGACATCAATGCCGATTCCACTTTGGAAGATTTGACTGAAGTTGTTCAACTTTCTGCGGCGCGTTCCGCTGCTACGACTGACACTGTTACGAAGCAAAAATGTAAAGGCAGATTAACAGAAATTGCTGCGGCAGATTTACCTGCCGCTATTACGACCTACATCAGTACAAACTATGCAGGTGCAGAAATTCAATTTGCAGGAAAAGATGCTGCTGGCCAGATTGTGGTTGGACTTAAGTTGGCTGATGGTACGCATAAAGGATTACTTTTCAACGCAGATGGTACATTTAACAAAGCGCTTGAAAAGTACCAAAGGGGAGCAAAATTGACTAAAGTAGAAGTCTCGGCGCTGCCTGCGGCTATTACTACTTACGCAGCTTCTAACTATGCGGATTACACCGTAAAAGCAGCAGGAAAAAATGAGGCGGGCGAATATTTTGTTGTGATTCAAAAAACAACGGGTACAGAAGCTGAAATCAAGGCATCACGCAAAATATTACAATTCAATGCCGATGGTACATTTAAGCAGGAAACAACTCCTCCAGCGCACCCAGAAGGGTCTAAGAGAAAGCGTTCTCGCTAAGAGGATAAAATAGGACGTGGGGTTTGCAGTTTGGATAGTGAATGATAGGTTGAGTGCAAGGAATATCCGAATTGTAAACCCTATGTTATAAATAGATAGTACACACACCAAGAGATTCTATTTTTATACCACTCCATCTTACTTTTCTATGTGTAGCGCCAAAGTACTTCGCGTTTTGGTGATAGGGGGATGCCATACCTACGGGTACGGTATCGAGTACGGGCACGGGTTTGTGCAGCGAATGATAACGGATTGGGAACGGTCTGGGATGAGTGTGAATGTCGACTACTTTGCTCCCACCAAAATCCGTAAAGCGGTACAGTTGCTTTCCCAACATCCCGAATTACCAAGTCAATACGATTTAATATTACTTCAACTTGGGCATTTTGAATTGATGGCTCGTTCGTTTTTGAGCTTATTTTCACGAAATACCGATTACAACAATGCCATGTATGGAAAATTTAGCGAAGTCATTGACAAACAGTTGGAACCGACCGATGTGCTACACCTTCATTCCTTACTACCCGATAAGGATGACTGTTTGAGGAAGAAAAGTTTGACCGAATTGAAGTTTCACGTGTGGAGTTGGGCAAAAAGTATTTTCTTACGTATATATAGCTCAGTAAAAAAGCCGACGTACTTAGAAGAGGTAGAAGAGCAGTTAAAACAAGTATCTTTCCTCTTGAAAAAGTATGCGTCGAGGGTGGTGTTTATCAGCCCATTTCCAACGGCTGACCCACTCACAAACCACCTACGTCAATGGGGTGGACTTCAAGTGAAGCGCGAAGCAGAAGAACAAGGGTTTGGTGTCTTAGACCTCTACGAATTGCTGAGTCGTAACCCCGATTGTCTCCTTGCGGATGGAGCTCACCTCAACGAAATGGGCCACTACCTCGTTTGGTTAAGGTTACAAAAGTGGCTCAAAACTAATCGTTTTGACATTGCTCAAACACCTAAAAATTTTTTCAACTATCAATTACACACCAATTAGACACAATCAAATGCTATGAAAAAAATCACCAACCTCCTATGGGTTTGCACATTTACACTATTGAGTGCAGCCTTCTTGTCAAGTTGTTCTAAAACAACCGTCGAACCCGAACCCGCCGACCAAGTGATTGGCTCGTACAGCGGAACTACTTATACCGAGTCAATTAATGGCGTTGCGCAAAGTATTGACCTTACCAACTCGACCATCAAAAATAATGTGGTCATTGATATGTCGGTCGCGAAAAAGTCGGCTAATATCGTCAACATCGTTTTGAATATTTCGCAACGCGATAGCACAGGAACGATGCAAACCTACACCGATTCGTACGATTCCATCGAGCTAAAAGCATTAGGGAATGGAGAATTTGATATGCTGTTGGTCGGGGAAAGTATTGGCCAAATTGGCAATGGAGCCATGAAATTACAAGAGACCTATACCGATACTGATGCCAGCACGGGGGCCACAGCCCAAGTGACAGTGACAATTGCGGCTACCAAAGTGCCATAAAACGTCGTCAGATTTTAGCAATACATCTACACACGTAAAAATAATGCCACGTAGCGACGGGGGGAAACGTACTTGATAGCAGTTCACTATCGAAGCGACGTTCCCGCCGTCGTTTTGAGTTTTTATAACTATAATCCATACTTTATGAAACAATTATTACTCGTTCTTCTTTTACTGGGGACGTTTGTTGGATGGGCGCAGGGGCCTGCGGATGCAGAGCTTGTTATCAAAGACGAATTTTATAATAACAAGCCGCTGCTATTTGTGTTGACTGACTTGAAGAAAAAGTACAACGTAAAAGTCAATTATGACGAAGAGTTAGTAAAAAAGTACCGTGTTTCTTATTGGTTCAACAACACTAAATTTTTGGATGGGATTAAAGGTGTTTTGAAAGAAACAAAAGAACTGACTTTTTATATCAATGATGTCAACATGGTGCGCATTGTGCCCAAAAACTCCCCAGAACTGCCCAAAGAAGCCCGCAAAGAGTTTGATACGCGCTACCGTGGGCAGCCCACCCGAACCGACTTTACCCTAATGGGCAGGGTAGTAGAAAAAAATACCTCCGAAAATATGCCCTTTGCTACGGTGGCGGTATTGGGCAGTAAAATAGGCGTACAAACCAACGTGGATGGCTACTATACTTTATTGAAGGTACCTTCCGATACGGTTACGCTTTTGGTAAGCTACGTAGGTTACAAAAATGCCACCGTGCATTTATCCCCCAAAACACCCCTTCAAAATTTTGTTATTGAGATTGAACCAGGCGAACAAGAACTGGAGGAGGTAATGGTAATGGGTGAAAAAACGGAGGTATTGAAAGCCAATGAAATAGTGGGTATGATAAAAATGACCCCAAAAAACTTGGCAAAACTTCCTAACATTGGCGAACGCGACCCATTTCGGGCTTTTCAATTGATGCCGGGTGTAAGTGCCTCCAACGAATCGTCGTCGGGGTTGTATGTGAGAGGAGGCACACCCGACCAAACACTGGTATTGTATGATGGGTTTACGGTATATCACGTTGATCACCTGTTTGGTTTTTTCTCGGCTTTCAACTACAATGCCCTCAAAGATATTCAACTTTACAAAGGGGGCTTTGATGCTAAATTTGGCGGAAGGATTTCGGCCGTAGCGGAGATTACGGGTAAGGAAGGCAACAAAAATAAATTCAATGCGGGGGCTGATGTTAGCCTGTTGAGCATGGATGCCTACATCGAAACACCCCTCAGCAAAAAAATAACCTTACTGATAGCAGGGCGGAGGTCTTATAAAGGCCCTCTCTATGAAAAAATCTTTA
>JBDHXS010000211.1:0-9672 GCA_039810845.1 Runella sp.
CGAAAATTCACCAACCAGAAAGTTGAGGTAAGAATCAAGGCCAAGTGTTTGAATCAGTTTTCGACATTAACCAGACCACAAACGGTTAAAGTTCTTTCAAATTAACTATGCAACAAAGCCGGCCGAATTGAAAAAATGAAAAAGTTAGTTTACCCGGTTTGATTTTAGTGGAGTATGTGATTCGGCAATACCGGCAGATCCTCAACTTGTTGGTGAAAAATTGGATGGATATGCTTATTTGACTCGTAACCTTGGTAAGTTTGTGGTGAATCTTCCCGTTTCTGTAAACAACGTACCCCAAAAAATTACTTCCAAAATGGACATTAGAAGCGATAAATTTTAGATCTACTGCCACTTATGAAACCGTTATTTGTCTTAGTACTCATCGTCTTTCTGTTCAGCTGTAAAGACAAAGAGACGCCACAAACAGAGATTATATCTGTTTCCCCAGGTTTAGCTGGAACCTATTCAAAAACTTTCACTGTAGAAGATTATCATGTATTCCACGACTTATTTCCGGAGCGTAAAATTTTTCAGGAAACCGTCACAGTTGTCATTACTGAAGTTGGCAAGGACAATTATCAACTCCAAGTTACGCTTTTCGGAACGGCAAAAAAAGACAAACTCCCAGATATTCATTATGGGGTGACGGCTGAATTAAAGCAGATAGTGGGCTATAATAACGACGGCTCACCCGCGCTTATGTTTCGGGGAAATTTTTCCAATTTAGTTCCTGATTCCCCTGATTTCAACGGCACTCAGGTCAATTCAGGAATAAAAATAAAAAATCGTTCCATTGAGTTCTATTTGATGGGCAGTTATAAAGAAGACATTTGAAGATTTGTGTGTACTGATTTGCCTAAAATAAAATGAGTCTGCTTTCAGAGCCAATGTAAGTGTTCTTATCATGTCGAGGTTGGTGTATCTATCGCCAACCTTTTTTTATTTCCCAAATTTCCTGTCAAACGGCCTCACCAGTAATTTTTTTTCTTCTCTAAGCAAATTCTAATCCGACGTTAAGTTACGGTTAAGTTTTGGGTAAGACATTTGTTGTCAATCAAGCAAATGTTTCACACTTAACTATTTAACACCATGGACCAAGCATCGGGAACAACTACCAAATGGATAGTGGGTATTCTCACCGTTTTGCTGGGCGGAGCCTTGGCAGGAGGAATTTTTTATTGGAATAAATCAGGGAATTTAGCCTCTGAAAAAGACAAAATGGAGCTGAAAGCTGATTCCATGCTTTCGGTAAAATTGAACTTAGAGCGCGAAATCCTGAATTTAAGCACCCAAATAAACGACGCTGTAAAAGACAACAAAGCGTTGGGAGGGCAAATACACACCGCCAAAGCAAAATTGAAAAAGACCAACGCGTTGCTGCATACCTTTCAAAAGTCGAATCAAAGCCAATTGCAGGATATCGCCCATCTCAATCAGCAATTGGCACAACTGGAAGACGTAAGAAATAGCCTCAAAGATGAATTTGAAGCGCTGCAAAACGAAAAAAGTACGCTCGCCAACGAAAACAAAGAGCTAAAAGCCAACAACGCCGATTTGTCGCAGCAGGTAACTCAGTTGACTGATCAAATGAAAGAATTGGTGCCGAGAACACTGATTACGGCCGACAATTTCAGCGTGAATGTGCTCAAATCCAACGAAAAACTGACAGCCAAAGCCAAAAAAGCCGATGCCTTGGTGATTTCAATGACCTTGCCGGCGGCCTTAAAAGAAGGGGGAGAGCAGGACGTATTTTTGAGTATTACTGATTTGCAAAACGTACCCATGAGCGGTGCCATCGGGAATCAAACCATCAATGCCGCCGATGGAAATAGGCAAGTACCCGTGTATGCTATCAAAAAAGTAGATTTCGGACATAATCCGCAGAAAGTAACTTTTCATTTTGAGCCCACTCAAAAAGTAGAAGCAGGTACGTACAAAATGCGTATTTACACCCCCAACGCCTATTTGGGTTCTACGGAGTTCAGCTTGCGCGAAAGTTTTCTGTTTTTTTAAATTATCCACATCTAACTGACTGATTCCATGAAAAAGCTCCTTTTAATCCTACTAATACCTAACCTGTTGCTGATGGGCGAGGCCATGGCTCAAACCATTGACCAAGCCTTAAAGCAAGTGGAAAGAGGTAATCTGGCCGATGCAGAAAAGCAATTGGCCCAAATTCGACAGGCAACTCCTTCACCTGAAGCCTTCTTTTACAGTGGCTACCAAGCCATTCGTGCTCAGAATTTGAAAACGGCACGCCAATTATTTGAAGAAGGAATCAAACTCGACCAAAAACGGCGTCCCTTGAATAAAACAGGGATTGCCCTAACAGCCTATCTGGAAGGCAAAACCGCCGAAGCGGAAGTGCTTTTTGCGGAAGTGTTGAAAGAAAGCAAAAGCAAAGATGCCGAGATTTTGTGGCGAATTGGCGAAGGGTACACTGGATATACCCGCGCGACGGGCGACGTGGATCAGCCTTTGTACAAGTACTACAATGCCGCCAAAGCGATAGAGTACTTGGACAAAGCCCTAAAAAGGGATAAAACCAACGGACAGATTTGGATTTCGATGGGTGATGCCCGCGCCTTAGCCGACCCAGGCAATGGCGGACCAGCCGTAACGGCGTATGAGTATGCGCAGGAGCATTTGCCCGATGCGAGTGTGCCCAAACACCGAATCGGTAATGTCTATTGGGCGGGGAAAAATTACAATCTTGCCGTTGATTTTTTCAAAGCGGCCCTTACTGCTGACTCGCTTTATGCCCCCTCGTATCTGCAATTGGCGGAGTTGTACTTCAAAGTCAATCGCTTTAAAGAAGCGGCGTCCAACATGGAATCCTACGTGCGCCTGGCTGAAAGTCCGACGACTGACATGAAGTATCGTTCGGCGCAGTTTGATTTTTTGGCTAAAAACTTTGAACAGGCGGTCAGTAAGTTGGAGCAAATTAAAAACGGCGTAGAAACGCCGGTGAAGTATCGAATTCTGGGAAGATCTTATTTTAACCTGGAAAAATATGAGCAAGCCCTTCTGAACCTAAATACCCTTCAAACAGAGGCCCCGGACAAAGTAGAAGGTGTTGAATATAAGATGATTGGACGGGCTTATCAAAATAGTACTGATACCACCATTGCCAAAGATTCACTGGCGTTGATGTATTTGGCCAAAGCCGCTCCCACCGATACCACCGAAAATCTGTACAGCGAGATGGCAGAAATAAGCTACCGCCTCAAAAAATACGAGGACGTAGTGAAATACGTGGAAACAGGGCAAAAGCAATTTGATAAAACATCGGTAAAAGATAAGTTTTGGCTGGCGATGGCTGCCTACAAAATGGGAGCCAAGGATTCGACCATGTATCTGAAAGCCGACTCCGCTTTTATTGCCGTACAGGAAACCAACCCCAATCACTTACCCACGATTTTGTACCGTGCCAAGGCCAATTACTATGGTCACGCCGACCGAGACACCGCGTATGTAAAATCCATTCCTTTTTACGAACAATTTGTGGAAATAGCCTACGCCAATAAAGAGGAAACCAAGTACAAATATGACATGAAAGTGGCCCTCAAGTATTTGTATTCCTATTACATTTCGGTGAAAAATGACGAGCAAAAAGCCTTAGATTATGCACTGAAAGGAGCCGTGTTAGAGCCTAATGACCCAGATTTTAAGAAGATATTGGCAGGGGCAAAAAAGGTAGTGCCTACTTCTGCCTCTAAATCTCAATGACCTATTTCATGGCTGTATATTGACAAAATTGGCTATTACCAACAGGAATAGCCAATTTATAGGTAGAAACCAAACTCTTTTTAATCAACTAATTATGGAAAACAATAAACAAATCACGGTCATTATCCCCGCTTTAAATGAAGAAGCGACGATTGGCAATGTAGTTAGATTTGCCCGTGCTTCCCCACAGGTAGTGGAAGTAATCGTAGTGGACGACCGCTCGATTGATGCAACAGTCAAAGAAGCGGCCGAAGCTGGCGCGAAAGTGCTCATCAGTCAAAAACGGGGCAAAGGCACTTCCATGAAAGAAGGCGTAGAAATGGCTTCCAACGAGATTCTTGTCTTTTTGGATGCCGATATTGACCCATATTCCCCGCGTACGATTGAAAATCTTTGTGCGCCGCTGTTGGCTGATAAAGCCGATTTTGTAAAAGGGTCCTTTGCGCGGCAAGCGGGCAGAGTGACCGAATTGGTTGCCAAGCCGCTATTGAGCATTCTTTTTCCCGAATTGTCGGTTTTTTCCCAACCTTTGAGCGGCATGATAGCGGGCAAAAAAAAATTTTTTGAACAACTGGATTTTGCCGATGATTACGGCGTGGATGTAGGTCTGCTGATTGACATGCACCTGATACAGGCCCGGGTGAAAGAGGTATCTATCGGAAGCATTGAAAATAAAATGAAACCTTGGCGTGCCTTGGCCAAAATGTCTCGGGAAGTGTCGGTCGCCATTATTAAGCGAGCACTCAAAAAACAGCATCCTATCCTTCATACGGATGAAATACTGCCTGTTAAAACTGCTTGGAAACCAATGAGTTCTGTCCTCGACGAAAGCCTTCAGCACCCGAAAAAGATAGCTGTTTTTGACATGGACAATACTTTGTTGCGCGGACGTTTTATTGATGCCTGTGCCGAAAAGTTTGAGTTTGGAACGGAGCTGATGTACCTTCGAAGTGCCATGAAAGATCCAGTTATTACCACAAAGCGGGTGGCACAAATGCTAAGAGGAAAAACAAAATCTGAGCTTCTAAACGTAGCAGAGCAAATCCCTTTGGTGGAGGATGCCCGTGAGATTGTTGCAGAATTGAAAAATCAGGGATATATCGTCGGAATTATCAGCGACAGTTATGACTTTGTAGTCAATTTAATCAAAAGTAAAATAGGTGCTGATTTTGCCTTGGCCAATGAGTTGGAGTTTTCTTCGGGTGTAGCCACGGGAGAAGTAAAGATTCCTTCCTATTTCTTCCCCAACCACGAGAGTTGTTGTGAACATACGATTTGTAAAACCAATGCTTTGCTGGAACTGAGCCGAAAATACGCTATTCCTTTTCAAAACATGATTGCGGTGGGTGACAGCCACAATGATCTTTGTATGATTCAGCACGCTGGTATCGGTTATTCTTTTTGCTCTGCCGACGAAGCCCTCAACCACGCGGCTGATTTTCAAATCAAAGAATACTCGTTTAAAGAACTTTTGGCGCATACGCTTTAACAACCCACCTTTACCTCTTAACCAAAGCCATAGCATGGGCTGCCTCAACTTGATTTTGAGGTTATTGTAGCTAACAAGTTGCTGTGTCAATAGTAATCAACAAATGATAAAGCTGGGATGGAAAGTTGATGACTAAAAAATAGCTATATAGGCCTGTGCGGCGCGGGCTACAAAAATCTTGATGAAGTCGAATTATAATCAATAAATGTGTCTATACTTTAGGACTAAAGAGACCTTGAGCTTACTTTTGTTCCAAAGTACACAGTATGGAAAACCACGCTCATATATTGCTCGTAGAAGACGAAACGAAAGTAGCTGCTTTTATCAAAAAAGGGCTTGAAAAACAACTTTTTACAGTAGAAATCGCTGTAGATGGTAGAGAAGGTAAGCGGTTTTTTGATGAACGTACGTATGATCTCATCATTCTTGATGTAAATTTACCTTACATAGATGGTGTAGAACTGGCCAATTATATCCGTACCAAAAATACGCAGATCCCGATTTTGATGCTCACGGCATTAGACACTACCGCCGACAAACTTGCGGGATTTGATGCGGGTGTTGACGATTATTTAGTCAAACCATTTGATTTTATGGAACTGATTGCACGTCTGAAAGCCTTGCTGAAGCGTGCCACCAAGAGTGCTGAACCCACAAATATCTTACGCGTAGCCGATTTAGAGCTGGATTTAGACCAGAAGTTGGCGCGGCGAGGTGGACAAAATATTGAATTGACAGCCAAGGAGTTTGGGTTGTTGGAATATCTTATGCGTAATCGGGGACGAGTGGTGTCGAAGATGGACATTGCAGAAAAAGTATGGGACATTGATTTTGATACAGGAACCAACTTTATTGAAGTTTATATCAATTATTTGCGCAAAAAAATTGACAAAGACAATTCCAATAAGCTGATTCATACGGTAGTGGGTATGGGCTATACCTTGAAAGAAAAATGACAATCCGTACACGATTGACTTTTCTGTTTACGGCATTGGTTTCGATGCTGCTGTTGGTATTTTGTGTGGTCATTTATCTATTGGCCGAGCGCCATCGTCGCATTGAGTTTTATGAACGCCTTCGAGCTGAAGCTATTACTTCGGCGGAGTCGTTTTTTGTTAAAGAAACAGTCAGCCCTGAGTTATTTAAGTTGTTGGATAAGAATCATTTAACAGTTTTGAATGATGAGGAAATTATTATATACAACTACCGAGATTCGCTCATGTATGAAAGTGGTACTGATTACCTAAAAGTGGATAAAGATATTCTAAACCGCGTACGACTTGAAAACGAAATTCAACAAAAAGAAGGACTTCGGGAGGTAGTGGGTGTATTGTTCAAAGACCGCTACAATCGCTTTGTGGTGTTTGCGTCGGCTGTTGACAAGTACGGTTATAGTAAAGTCAATAACCTCCTTTGGGTACTAGGTGTGGGATGGTTTTTTACCACTTTTGTAGTATTTTTGGTAGGTTGGGTGTATGCCTATCGGGCGTTGTTGCCCCTGAAAAGACTCATCAATAGCGTAGATAAGATTACTGCAACTCGCTTGGATTTGCGGGTTGAAGTAGCCAATAAGCAAGACGAAATAGGGCAATTGGCCGAACGATTCAATCGAATGCTCGACCGTTTAGAAGAAGCGTTTCAACTTCAAAAAGCATTTGTTTCTAATGCTTCGCATGAGTTAAGAACACCGCTTACGTCTATTACGGGACAAATCGAAGTGGCCTTGATGGATAATGACCCTCAAGAATGGCAAGATACGCTACGGTCGGTGTTAGAAGATGCTCGTCAGTTGAATCAAATGTCGAATGGTTTGCTGGCCTTAGCCAAAGTTAGTATGGATGAGTCGGCGGTCAAACTATCGGCTTTGAATATAGACGAACTATTTTGGCAAGTACGCAGCGAACTCCTAAAAGCTTATCCTAACTATACGGTAAAGGTAGATTTAACGCCTTTTTCCGAAGAAGTATCTCATTTGCTGGTTTGGGGAAATGAGCCTTTGCTTCGCATTGCGTTGAACAATTTGCTGGAAAATGGCTGTAAATTTTCGCCTAATCATACAGTGTCGGTTCGCTTTAATACGATGCCCCACACGTTTGAAATATATTTTCATAATCAAGGGCAACCCATTGCTGCTGAAGAGCTTCCTTTGATTTTTAAGCCCTTAAAACGAGGCTCTAATGCCCGTAACACCAGTGGCCACGGCATAGGGTTGTCACTGACGGAGCGCATCATTAAACTACACCATGGTAGCTTGAGTGTTGAGTCAACGGAGTCGCTGGGTACTACGTTTTGTATGGTGCTTCCTCGTAAATCCTAATACTATTCTAATATTTATCTAAGTCTGTTTTAATGGCTGTAAAGTAGTTTTGCTTCACTAAATAGGCAAAATTATGGCACGTTATAAGATAGATTATTTGACACCCCCTACTGTGAGAAAAGGGCGTCGTTCCAACCGACGTACGGTGACTACGTGGATCGCAAGCATTGCTTTTTTTGTGTTTGCCCTGCTTTTTTTTGGAGGCTTAGGTACAGCTTTTCGTTACCGAGGCCAACACCTGACGCTCCGTCAGGATCATAATGCTCTTCGGCTAAAGTACGACTCGCTGTATGCTGCTAAGCTTCAAGCCGATGTAGAGTTGATGCAGCTGCGTCGGCAGCTGCAAATGCTTGAAAAAAAGCCATAGCAATTTTTAAGCTACTTCTAATCTCGCTGTAATCTGCCTCTAATAGTAGCCTTTTACTTTTGCCATGTCTAAAATCATTAAGACATTAATTACTACTTCATCAATAAATTAAAACGATTAGCAACCATGAAACGCCCATTAAATTTAGCCGTCATTTTGTTAGTAACCAGCTTATTGAGTAGCTGTGCTGTAGTTCGTCAAGGAGAAGTTGGGGTCAAAAGAACCCTCGGAAAAATTCAACCAGAGCCCATTATGGAAGGGGTAAAGGGCTATAATCCGTTTGTAACTCGCATCATAAAAGTACCAACCCGAACCATGAATATTGAGGTTCGGTCGCCTCTTCCATCCAAAGAAGGCTTAACGGTTCAGTCTGACGTTTCTATTTTGTACCGTGTAGTAGGAACTCAAGCCCCTCAGATTGTAGAAAAACTGGGACAGAGCTACGACCAAGTGGTTATTTTGCCCGTATTTCGCTCAGCAGTTGCCGACGTGTCCTCTCGTTTTTTTGCAAAAGATATGCACACTGGACAGCGCGCAGCTATTGAAAATGCAATCAGAGAACAAATGATGTCTCAACTCAAAGACCGTGGTTTTGTGGTGGAATCAGTTTTATTGAAAAGTATTGTTTTACCTGCGGGTCTTACCAAAGCCATCGAAGATAAATTAGAAGCAGAACAAGACGCCCAAAGGATGCAATTTGTGCTTGACAAGGAGCGTCAAGAAGCGCAACGCCGTATAATTGAAGCGCAAGGAATAAGAGATGCCCAAAAAATTATAAATGAGGGACTTACTCCTATGCTTATTCAATTCAAATCCATTGAAGCATTTAACAAACTTTCAACATCGGCCAACAGTAAAGTCATCATCACGAGTGGCAATGCACCCATGTTGATTGCACCAGATAAGGTAGAGTAACAATTTAATGGCTGTATTGAGTTTAGACAGGGCGGATACTTTTATTTGTCCTGTCTTTTTTACAATAGACAATCAAAAAAACATCATAATTTAACTAATAAAACCCATGAAGGTTCTCACTCCTTCTTTGTATATCGGCCTTGGAAGTGCCGCTTATGCCTTGGTCAAAATGGATGGACAACTCCACCTGCAAGAATCACTCAAAGCGCGTTTGCGGCTTGTGGAAGAGCCTCACGGCGAACTGGCCATGCAGTCTTTTCAACTGCGCGAGCATTATCAAACACCTGTTGAAGAGGCCTATAATTTTGCCCTGCGCTGTTTTGCTTCGAATCGCAAAGAGTTAAATGCTGATATTAAAAAGTATTTTGTGAAAATAATACAAAATATCGCGGAAGCTGATGACCACGTTTCGGGAAAAGAAACCGAGTTTATCCGCCGTTTTCGACGGGATTTACGTAAAATCTAAATTCTTTTAAGAACAAATCCACCATTGAAAAAAAAACTGATTCATGAAGCGGCTTTTAAGATTTTTGCCTTTTTTATTATTTGCTGGTTGGCTGAAGGGATATGGGCAGCAAATTTTATTTAACATCACTTCGAGTGATAGCACTTCAAAAAGTAAATTTTTCTTTCAGCACCAAACCAATTTCTATTCTTGGAAACATTTGCAAACAAAAAAACACTTAGTATATGAATCAGATAAAAAACGGTACTAATGATTCCTAATCCCCCATAAAACTCTTTATGTCAGCCATGAAAATATTCCTTTTGACGCTGATTTTTCTCTCTGAATGTGTGTTTTTTGGAGAAGTGAATTTGGCTGCCCAAAACGCAGATTCAGCGCAGAAAAAC
>JBDHXS010000212.1:0-9657 GCA_039810845.1 Runella sp.
ATTCACTAATTGTTTCGCTATTTTTTCGGCGGCAAACTGTTTGACGTGCTTTTGCCCGTTGGTAACAAGTTTTTGTCGAAGTAGGTCATCTTGCCAAAGCTGTTGGAGTTTTTGCGCCAAGTTATCCTCATTGAGTGGATTAGAATATAGCCCGCCACTGCCGCCCGCTTCTTCCAAACACGAACCCGTAGCAGCCAGCACCGGTACGCCACTGTGTAATGCTTCCACAATCGGAATACCAAACCCTTGAAAAAATGACGGATAAGCAAACACCCGCGCCGATTGGTACAAAGCTGGCAAATCAGCAAAAGGCACATTGTTTACTATTCTGACCTTAGATTGCAAACGATTTTGTGCCACAAAAGCCTCGATTTCTTGCTGAAACTTTGTTTTTCCTCCCACCAATATCAAGGTGGCGTCTTCTAAATTGGCGCTCTGAAATGCCTGCACCAATCGCAATTGATTTTTCCGCGCTTCAATCGTACCCACACATAAAACGTACGGTTTCGTAATCCCATATTTTTGCAGCAAACCTTCACCAGATTTAAAACCTTGGGAAGGTTGATGAAAAGCCTCATGACAATCCTGATACACCACCTGGATTTTGGCAGAAGAAGTCCCATAAAATTCAACAATATCTCGTTTGGTTTGCTCACTGACTGCCACAATCACGTCAGCTTGCTCGCAGGCTTTTCGGAATTTTTGGCGATAAAAAAAGCGGTCTATGGCTGGATAAAGCGCTGGATAACGCAAAAAAATCAGGTCGTGGATAGTGACCACCGATTTAACACCTACCCGATGAAGCCCAGTGGGAAGTTCATTGCTTAAGCCGTGGAAAATCTGAATATCAGCCTTTTGTAGTTCTTTTTTTATACCAACACTTCGCCACCATACTCCATACAGCTTGTTCTTGACAGGGGGCAAATAAATATTGCTCGTAGGATATTCATCAAAAAAACCAGCCTTGACTTTAGGCGTATAAGCGTAGTAATGATGCGCGGGCGCAAAAGTTCGTAAAGCATTCAGTACAAACCGACTGTAATTGCCCAAACCTGTTCGGTTATTGAACGCCCGTTTGGCGTCGAATCCAATGCGCATCACTCTTTTTCTGTAGGTTTATGAACATGCTTAACTTCCTGCAAATCAATCCATTCATTACAGTGAGGGCAGCGAATATACTTTGCCCCCTTCCCCCGACGGATTTGTTCCATAAAACCCGAAGCAATAATACCCGTAGGAAGGGCAAACAACGCAATTCCCAGAATTAAAATCACTCCTCCGAAAACCTTGCCTGCTGCCGTCACTGGATACATATCTCCGTAGCCCGTGGTGGTCATCGTAATTACTCCCCACCAAAGCGTAGCTGGAATGCTCCGAAAACGGTCGGGTTGTACGTTGTGCTCTAAATAATACATCACACTCGACGAAATGAGCAACGTAAAAACAATGAACGAAAAACAAATAAGCAATTCTTCTTTGGTTTCCAGAAGCACGTTCCGAATCATCTTGAGGGCGTGCGAATAGCGCGTAACCCGAAACAAACGAAACAGGCGGAATACCCTCAAAATACGAATAATACCAAAATCGGAGGTCAGCAGTGTAAAATAAAAGGGGAAAATACCCAAGAAATCAACAATAGCCCAAAACGAAAAAATGTACAGCAAACGCCCTCGCCAACCGTTTTTATAAAGAGGATTCTCGACACACGACCAAATTCTTAGGAAATATTCAACAGTAAAGATGCCTACCGAAAAAATTTCAAAGTCTTGAAACAACGCCTCGTACCAGCGATTATGCCTAATCTCAGGTACCGTATGAAGAATAATAGCGACGGAATTAAGAAAAATAATGGACACCAACCCAATGTTGATGTACAAACTCAGCCCCCGCCGCCCGATGGCCGAAAATTCTAATGTATTGTAAACTCTTTGACGAAAAGTCACGGTTGATAGGGTTTTCTGCAAAAATACGCAGAAGTTTACTTTTTTGCTTCACCATCTTCGAAGGATGCTCAGTCGGAGCTACCGATACAAAATACATGTCTATCGGTTATAGACGAGGTTCCTTTTCACGGTGCGGCCTAACCAGACTGACGGGTATTAATTTAAAATATTCACTGCAACTAATGATTATTTACCTGGAATAACGGGCAATAAAATATGCGAAGCTCGGACAGAATTATGAAACACTGTATTGTCAGCAGTGATTATTCTCCGACTTTGCTGGAGAGGCTCCCCTGTATTGGGGTTAATATCAAAACGGGGAAAGTTACTGCTCGAAATATCCACCCGAATACGATGTCCCTTTTTGAATAAATTGGAAGTAGGGTAAAGGGTAATCGTAATGGGGTAAGTAGTGCCAGGTTTCATGAGCTCTTGTTTTGTCAGCGAACTGCGATAACGAGTTCGTAGAATAGAGTCGCCGATATTTAACTCATAGCCTGCTGGATAGTCCTCGTTAGGGGGATATACGTCAATGAGTTTTGCGGTAAAATCTGTGTCTGTTGCAGTGGAACTAATCCAAAGTTTTACTTCTACTGGCCCCGTAACTTCCACATCTTGTTCTAAAAGGTCGGTCTGAAAAACTAAGATGTCATTGCGAACAGATAGAGGCAAGGTATCGTTACTTCCTCGGCTGGCCAAGACCGAACGCTGATCCATGCCCCCGCGTTCCATCAAAATACCTTCTGAAGAGATATTACCACCTAAAGTTGGCACTGGATTGGCTGGGTCGAAGCGATAAGTAGTAGAAGACGATACCTCTTTCGGTTTTTGCGTGCTGAGTGTTCCGTCTTTATGAAAGTAGTAAGGGGTATATTGGGTACGAGCCAAAGGAAACTCCTGCTCATCACGCCAATAGCCGCCGTGTTGCATCCGGCCAGTCGAAGATTTTAGGCCGCTGCCTCCTCCCATAATAAACAGGCGAACTTTGGCGGTTTTTTCTACGCCGTTCTCTACACCTTTCATCCAATGGTCAAACCATTTTAAGTGCCATTCAGGCACGTTAAGCGCGGCGTCTTTGGGAAATTCGACGTATCCCGCAAAATTCTGCCCCTGCCCCCCGTGCGTCCAAGGGCCCAAAATAAGATGCTGAGGCGCGGTTTTGGCCTTAGATAAAGCTTGCCAACTCATCACTGTTTGCCGAGTCCATGAATCGTACCAGCCTGACACATGATACACGGGTACATTGGCGTAGTTTTGAGTATTGTCCACCACCGAAAGCCCTATTTGTTTCCAATAGGCATCGTTATCGCCGTGCTGCATGGCTTCGATAAGCCAAGATTCATATTCTGGAATGAATTTCATGGAGGTTGTTCCTTTTTTGAGAGGCAGATTTTGTACCAACGTCTTGATACTTTTGGCTTGGGTATCTAATGCACGTTTTATTAAGGGGGCTTCTAATGCTTTTTTTGCAAAAGGTCCGTGGTTAGCAATAATCCAATTGGCCCAACGAAGCTCAAAAGCACCTCCGTGCCGAATGCCAGCCACTCCTACGTTAGCCAAGGCATCGGTAGGAATCATCGCCGTCAGGTGAGGCGGATTCATTTCAGCCAAAGCGTGCTGAGTTCCCCCATTATAACTTACCCCAAAAGTACCTACTTTACCATTTGACCATTCCTGACGCGCAATCCATTCTACCAAGTCGTAGCCATCCCGTCCATCATCTTTCATCAAACTCCACGTACCTTCGGAGCCAAACCGACCACGAATGTTGTTAAGCACTACAATATATCCTCGACGAGCCAATTTTTTAGATAACTCGTCTTGTGCAATTAGGTCGTATGGGCTTCGGTTGAGGAGTACTGGAAACTGCCCTTGCAAACGCTGTCCATCTTTGGCAGGGTAATAAATGATGCACGAAAGTTTAGCTCCATCACGCATAGGGACATATACGTTTTTTTGGAGCACAATATCTGATGCTAAGTTTTCGGTTACCTGACCGTATAGCTTCGTCGAAAGCAATAACAAGATAATGAGAATCTGACGCATACCAGTAGTAATTTATAATGAGGAGTGTTATTTCCGTTCAAACACTTTCTCCCCTGCCACATACGTCTTTAGCACTTTCAAATCACGCAATTCATTGGCGGGGGCGGTCATTAAATCCTTTTCTAAGATAACAAAATCGGCGGCTTTGCCCAGTTCGATACTTCCTAAACGGCCTGCTTCAAAATTGCCATAAGCGGCCCAAATCGTCATTCCGCGCAGGGTCTGCTCACGGCTGAGTGCGCCTTCCATTTGGTAACCTCCCACAGGAAACCCCTTGGCATCTTGTCGAAATACCGCCGAATGGAAGGTATAAAAAGGCGAAACGGCTTCGACGGGGAAGTCTGTACCCAACGTAATCTTTTGGTTCTGCTCCATCAATGTCTTAAAAATGTAGCCATTTTTCTCGCGGTCTTTTCCCAAACGCTGACCCGCCCAATACATGTCTGAGGTAGCATGTGTAGGCTGGGCAGAAGGCAGAATATTGTATTCGCCAAACTTTGCTACATCGGCAGCATCCACAATTTGGGCGTGTTCAATCCGCCAACGGCGATTGTTTTTGCCTTTTAGGTACTTAGCATATAAATTCAACATCAGCCGATTGGCCGAATCGCCGATGCAGTGCGTATTGGCCTGAAATTCGCTATTAGCCAGTTGGGAAATCCATTTCTCCAATTCAGCAGGACTATAAAGTAAAAAGCCTGGTGTTTCGGGTGCATCGCTATAAGGTTTGAGCAAACACGCCCCCCGCGAACCCAAGGCTCCGTCGGCATAAATTTTAAAGGAACGAACATTCAATCGGTCAGAAACATAAATACCTTTTTTGAGCATCTTATCAATATTTTCTTGACCTACTCTCACCATTGGATACAAACGGATTTTGAGCGTTCCTGCTTTTTGTAAACTATCTATGTGATCAATCAAATCAGGCTCTACACCTGCATCCCCCACGTTGGTAAGGCCATACTGAAAGCACACTTGCTGTGCTTTCAGTAGCCTTGAGGTGATTTCTTCCTTCGTTGGAGTTGGATTAAGTGTTTTTACTAATTGTTGTGCTCTATCCACCAAGACCCCTGTTGGCTGTCCATTTTTGAGAACGACCAAACCACCCTCCACTTTGGTATCAGCCGTAATTTTAGCCAACTGTAACGCTTTGGAGTTAATCCAACCCGCATGACCGTCAATACGGGCAAGATATACGGGTTGGTCAGGAAAAGCTTTGTCTAAGATGTCTTTGGTCGGAAACTCCTTCACAGGCCAATCGTTTTGGTCCCAACCTCGACCGATAATCCACACAGCATCAGGGTGTTCGGCTTGGTATTTTTTGAGGCGTTCCACAATTTCCTCGGGCGACTGCGTGTCCACCAAATCGGCTTGGTCGAGCATTTGGCCCAGGCCGTAGAAGTGGGCGTGGGCGTCGTATAGGCCTGGGTAAACGGATTTTCCTTGAGCATCAACGAGGGAGTCGGACTGAAATTGAGCTAAGACGGTGGCCGAATCGCCCACAGCTACAAATTTGCCATCTTTGATGGCGAAAGCAGAAGCTTTGGAAAAGGTAGAATCAACGGTATAGACCGCTGCATTATAAACAATTAGATCGGCTTTTTTCTGGCCTGAACATGCCGCTAAAAAGGCGGCACAGAGCGCGTAAAAGTAGTTTTTCATCGTGTCAGGGTTAAATCTTGCCTAAAGCTACGTTTTAATAAGCTATTTTTGAAGCATAGAGGAAGTTTTGTGAATCAACTTCTTTTTATTTCTGTTTCCGAATCAATGGCTCTTTACCTAACAAAAAAGCCCAATAATATTGTTTTTGCTGGTATGAAACGCTTTTCGCTCTTGTTGCCCTTCACTTTTTGTTTGTCGTTGGTTTCGTTTTCTCAAGAACTTCTTACGCTCGAAAATGCTATTTCTACTGCACTGGAAAAAAGCTATGCCATCAAAGTTGTACAAAGCCGTGAGGCCATTGCACACAATGATAATACCCGAGGAAACGCAGGGATGCTACCTGTAGTATCAGGAACGGCACTCCAAAACTTTACCCGAAACAGTATCAATCAATCATTTTTTAACAACATTCGTGAGCCGCTTGTGCAGAGCGGAATTGATAACCGCAACAACAACGCGGGGGTGACCATGGTGTGGACGCTCTACGATGGCATGGGTATGTTTGCCGCTGCCGACCGCCTGAAAGAGTTTGAGAAATTGGGTAAAACCAACGTACAAATTGCGATTCAGAACACGGTTTCGCAGGTGGCCAATGCGTATTATGAAATCATTCGCCAAAAACAACGCCTCAAGGCTCTCCGAAATGCGTTGGACATTTCTGCAACACGCCAAGAGTTGGCTAAGGCTAATTATGAAGTAGGGACAACATCAAAATCGGAATACTTGGCTGCGCAGGTGGACTACAATCAAGACCAAGCGGCGGTGTTGGCGCAGCAGCAGGTGATTCAAAACGCCAATGTGAACCTAAACGCCTTACTTTTCCGCGATTTTGAAACCAAGTTTGCGGTCATAGATACCATCGTGTTTCGTAATGATTTGTCGTTGGCTGATTTGAAGCAAAAACTGACTGAAAACCCCAACTTGTTGGCGGCGGCTCAAAGTCGCACGCTGGCAAAAATCAACGAAAAAGAAGTAAAATCTACCAAATACCCGCAGGTGGATTTGGTCACAGGCTACAATTATACTTCGTTCAACAACGAGGTGGGTTTTGGTCCTCAAAAAGGGCAGTCGCGGGTGTTAAACTACGGATTACGCCTAAACGTACCGATTTACGACGGCTATAACCAACGCCGCCGTGAGCAAAACGCCAAGGTTAACACCATCATTACCGAATACCAAGAAGCTGATTTGAAAAACCAGTTGTTGTCGGCTTTGGAGCGTACGTACAATAGTTACCAAAATAGTCTTCAACTGTTTGGTTTTGAGGAGAAAAACCTAAAAATAGCGCGCCAAAACGTAGATTTGGCCTTTGAACGTTACAAGTTTGGAAACTCAACGGCCATCGAATTTCGCGAAGCCCAGCGCAATGCCGTTGCCACAGAATCACGCTTGATTGAAGCGGCTTACAATGTAAAAGTAACAGAGATTGAGCTTTTGCGTTTGAGTAACTCAATTGTCACCGACGTTAAATAAGAAAATGGCTACTTTTTGGAATAAAACCGTCACTCGCGACGCCCTCATTACAGTTTTTACCAGTGCTATTATAGCCGTTTCTTGTTTCTATGGACCGTCTGTTCACGTACCATTTTTGGTGGGTATGGTCGCAGCCGTAGGGTTAGGTTGGCTTCAACCCCGCAAAGGTTGGCTCCTTGCCATAGAGCAAATCGTATTGACGGCTGTTTTTTATTTTTTTATCGAAAAACTAAAATTACTTTCTCCTTTCGATGCAGATGCCACGCAATTTTCGGCACTTTTGCAGTTTTTCCCTGCTTTTACAGGTAGTTTTCTGGGAGGATTTATCAGAAGAGCATTTTGAGATTTATGTTGAGCTGGCAACAAAAATTGATTTTTTGGCGTTAACTACCTAAATAGCTCAAAATGTATTGTTATGAAAGTAGTTTCCATCAGCTTGATAATCACCCTGTTACTTACAACACCCTCCTCTTTTTTTGCCAGGTCTAAAACAGAAAAAGTCAAATACAATCCAGCAAACAGCGTTATTGCCATCTACCAAGAATTGTGTTTGGATAATGAAGGTCTCAAGCAAGAAGTATTTGAGTATGCCCTAAAAGGTCTGCAAAAAATCAATCCTGCTAAAGCTATTCTCACTATCGTAGATTTGAGTCAACCATCGGTAAATAAACGTCTGTACGTCATTGATTTGGTAAAACATCAGTTGCTGTATCGTACTTACGTAGCACACGGGCGCAATTCGGGCGATTTGTATGCCCATAAATTTTCTAACTCGCACTCATCTTTTCAATCCAGCTTAGGGTTTTATCAAACCTTAGGAACCTATCAGGGCAAGCATGGGCTTTCGCTCAAACTAAAAGGCTTGGAGCCTGGTTTTAACAACAATGTACTCGACCGAGCCGTAGTAATGCACGGCGCCGACTATGTAAGCGAAGATTTTATCCGAAAAATCGGGCGGTTGGGTCGTAGTTTCGGCTGTCCAGCTATCCCCTATGCGGTTCATAAAGACATCATCGAAACCATTAAAAACGGAGCTTGTCTCTTTGTGTATTCGCCCGATAAACAATACCTCCAAAAATCATCCTTTCTTAGCTAATTGGCTAAATTTTGCCTCGCTCAATTGCCTTAGCAGCAGTATTGCTCAAGGCATGAACTCCCATAATCAAGCCTGCAAAACGCTCGTCTTTGCTGAAGCCGTGTTTCCAACGCGCATAAATTTGCTGAATTACTACTGTATTTTTAAACAACCCAAAAACGTAGTAATAAAGGATATTTGATAAATCACGCCCACTTTGCTGCGCGTAGCGGTCGGCAAACTCCTGCCGGGTAAAATTACCCGGAAGCCATGTTAAGTTAAAGTTTTTTTCAAAAAACCCATCTGTCGCTTCTGACCAATACGACAACGATGTTCCGACATCCATCAGCGGGTCGCCTACCGTTGTCATTTCCCAATCCAGCACCGCCACAATCTCTGCCAAATCATGGGCGTTGAGTACCATGTTGTCGTATTTGTAGTCGTTGTGAATCAAGGTAGGAGTATTTTCGATAGGTCGGTTTTGTACCAACCAATCGTGTACTTGCTCAAAGACAGGCACGTCGTCGGTTTGTGCATTTTGGTACCGTTTGTACCAACCATCCACTTGTCTTTGTACATAACCTTCGGGTTTACCCAAATTGATTAGGCCCGTTGACTGAATGTCAATGGCGTGGAGAACCACCATATTGTCCACCAACGCTTCCGACAAACGTCGTAGGGTAGTAGGTTCTAATCCCATTTTAGGCGCAGAATGAGCGCGTAAAATCACACCCTGAACTCTTTCCATTACATAAAAAGAACAATCCAATACACTTTCGTCTTCGCAATACACAATAGGTGCGGGAATTTTGGCGTAACCTGCTGCTTTGAGTAATGACAATACCCGAAACTCCCGCCCCATATCGTGACCACCTTTGATGTGCTTCGACCCAAACGGCGGACGACGCAATACATACTCTTTATCATTATCCGTTTTAAGGAAATAAGTCAGATTGGAGTAACCTCCTGGAAACTGACTTATTTCGGTAATTGCCCCAAAATCAGGCACTTGTTCGCTAAAATAAGCGTTTAGTTTAGCTATGTCAAGTTGTTCGCCCTCACGGACATTAGCAGGCGCATCGGTTTTTATGGAAGGCATTGTGGTTTAGTTTGTTTTTGCAAAAATACGACTCTCTCCGAATCTTCAAACCACATATTCTACCTCGTGAGCTTCCCAAAGTGCGGGGACTTCCAATTTGCCCAGCATCCGATACAAAACGATATCGGGCACGGGATGCGCCCGATTTTTGTTCTGAGAAATCAACTGACGGTAAGGCACTTCCAAATAAATGATTTTGGTTTTGACACCGTAACTCGTAAATAAATCAACCCAAATCTCACGCATTGAGCGGCTGATATTGGTGGCATTGAACACAAACGATTGTTTTTTGCGTAAAAACCCTTTGGCTGTTTCTTTAGCTTCCTGAATCACCCGTCCGTTGGCTTTTGCATCGGTGG
>JBDHXS010000213.1:0-9654 GCA_039810845.1 Runella sp.
GCTGTACTTGTAATTATCGGGCGCAGTATTTTGAAAATCAAGCCCTTTCAGGCTCAACCCAAAAGGCGAATACCGGGGTCGCGCTCGACTGATTTTCCTGCGTTATCACAGGTGGTGCACCTGCCGTGAGGCTATCGCGGAAACTGAGGCGTAGATTTCCTAAATGGTCGGTATAGTTATACTCATACAGCCCCCCAACCCCCGATGGGGGAGCAAAAGTTACCCTGCCTTCTTCGTGAGCTTTATTGGTCTGTAAAATTCAAAAAGTCATCTTCGTTTTTTAATGCTCTTGGTAAAAAACCATTGGCAGTTGAAAGAATGAAACCCCATTCTTCTACATCTAACTGGACATCGGTCTTTGAAGCATAAAATTTAAAAGATAATTCTTTGTTTTCTGAAATTGCTATTTCCAAAAAAGGGTTTGTACTTTCTTTCAAAAAGACTTCTAAATAAGGGAAGTCCGAATGAATATCACCCACTTCTTCTATTCTTATATTTTTCATAGACTTTATCATTTTATTCCTCTAAATCCTATAAAGGTTCCGTCTAATCCCCAACTTGCTGCATTACCATTTGGCAAAGTGTATGTAGTCCAACCATTAGGGTATCTTCCCCCTGCACCTGTTGTTCTTACTCCATTTCGTAAAATATCTTTTAGGGTTGATGAGCCTAAGTTGTTTAATGAGCCTGGTGTTCTATAAACTTTCATCAAGGCTTCCGTAGATTCAAACCCAAAATATTCAGGATGTTTTGTTACAGCACGACCTGCATTTGTCAAATTTCCTCCTTTAAACGGGGAAATCGCATTTTTAAATGCACCTACTGCATCAAATCCCTCCTTAGCAGCAACTTTAGAGATATGTGTGACTGCTTGCGCTTTTGCCAACGGATTCAGTTTTCCGAATAATAACCCTAATCCCTTGAAAGGATTAACAATACCAAAAAGATCATCAATCAATCTTGTAAGGTCGTCTTCCTCACGTTGATCCATGAAAAAGATAACATGATTGGTGGGGTCGTTTAAATTAAGTTGGGGTCTTTTTTCTTCTGAGGTTGAAGAAGAAGTTTGCTTTTTCCCTTTTTCATCTCCATCTCCTCCCTGTGTTTCCGTATCATAACCCAGTGTTTTCTGCGTATTTACATCATAGCTAACCGTTGTTCCATCGCTGAGCATCTGTGTTCCCACATCTTGGCTACTCATGCCATCGGGGTCAATGAACCGCAGGGGGTTTGAATTGGCGTAAATATAGGGAGAAAAACGCCTTGAAATCTCCGCCAATGGGTCAATTTGTAAAAAGCGATTGCCCGTAGTGGGGTCTGAGAATCTTGCCCCAAAATCGTATAGATTAATGCCAAAATCGTTCTGCTGCTCATTTTGACTGAACTTGTAATTATCGGGCGCAGTATTTTGAAAATCAACTCCTTTCAAACTCAATCCAAAAGGTGAATACCGGGGTCGCGCTCGACTGATTTTCTTGGATGACTACAGGCGGTGCGCCCGCAGTGGTACTATCGCGGAAACTTAACCGCAAGTTGCCTAAATGGTCAGTATAGTTATACTCATATTTGCCGTTGGCGATGCGTCCTTCTTCGTGGGTGATTTGATAAAGAGCATTATTTTTATAGACAAACTCCCCTACATAATCCCACACCTCACCCGTAGAGTTTTGTTTTTGGAGCTTTTGGCCACTGGCCGCGTAGTAGTATTCTATCCAACGGGAAGCTGTCAAGGTCAATTCCTTGGGCAAACGTAAAAAATTATAATCAATCAGGGTAATGTCTTTGTTGAGGTCTTTTTTCAGGTCGCCGTTGGGCCAATAGTCATAATCATCCGTCCCCATGTTGCGGTCTCGAAAATCGCCTGCATCGGTATCGTTGGTGATAGCATCACTGACGTGGGTGAGTTTATTGCCTGCGGCGTGGGTAAAATTGAAAGTAAGCTCATCCATTCGTCCAAAATTACTGCCACCCAGCCAACCGTTTTGCCATAACTGCTTGATATTTCCGTTGGCGTCGTACTCCGCTTTATCAAGGCTAAAGTTTTCTTTGCCGCCTATGTACGGTGAGGGTAGTTTTTAGGCACGCACCGTGTCACAGACACTCTATTTATTTTCAGTACGCAGTCTTGAAAGACTACGCACAACGGGGGGTATTCTTTAGCTTTTTCTTGCTCTTTAGATACTTTTACTTTCAGCGAAGGAGGTATAAATCAAAAGATATTTTTCATTTCAGCTAAGAGGAACTCCATTAAGCATAATAATAAATTTTCAAGTAAGCCATATCACGCAAAAAATCCAATTTATCAATTTCTACTCGATTGATTTTTAAGCCAGTACGCTCTTCTAAATCTTCAATTAATTCTTGACGGCGGTCGGCTAAAGTCAAAGCGATTTTATCGTACATAATTTCTTTGGATGACTCTCGACGATATAAGAAATCTCCTTCTAAAACATACGTAAAAAACAACAGAGAAGTCGTAATTACCGCAGTTATTCCTACGGTACTCGCCGCAATCCCATGAATTAATCCCAAGGCAATGACCAAAAATAAGTAGGTCATATTGCGCATCGAAATTCCCTCGGTTCGATAGCGCAGCATTGAAAATACGGCAAATAGCCCAAATGCGGCCCCCATTGACACCTCTACCTTATTGAGCAGGTATGTTACAGAAAATATGATAAGATTGAAGACAAAAAACGTAAAAACAAATTCTGTACTCCGATAAATCGGATAATAAATGAGGCGTAACAAAATAATCATGCTCAACAAATCAAGACCAATTTGAAAAAGCAATTCGTGCAAAAGTTGATTAGGCATAGCAGGTGAGTATCAGTTTTGTCATTGGTCGTTCAGTTGATTAATTCTGGTCAACATGGGTTTGAATAGATTGGATTTAATCGCTGGATCCAAGTTCAATAAACCCAAACAATATTTGCTCAAACCTCCTTCTCGTACCCCTATTTCTTTCATCAAACTTACAAACGGGCTCTGAAACAATTTTGGTTGTTTGGCTTCGGCAATGATTATATGCGGATAAGCCGCCGAATAGTTTTGCCAGCGAAACCATAGATTTATATCAAACGTTAAGCGCTCTGGCGTCTGCTTATTGACGAGTGTAAAACGGTGATAATATACCCATATGGCAGGCTCTAAATCCAAGGGCATATCAGTCATTGTCTGATGGAGAAGCAAACGGCTTTGGGGACAAATTTCTTCCGATATATCCTCCAATTCAATACGTTTTTTTATTGTTCGTCGCTTGTTATTCTTCCATTTTACTTCAAAATAGTTTGTATTGGTCTCTACATAGTGTCGTGTACGAATTTTATAACGATTGAGTTTCCCGCATACATGTTGGTTGTAAAACAGTCGTTCAGGCGTGTCAAAATAGAGCGTATCGTATCTAAAAACACGTTTAGATTGCAATTGTAACACGTGATAATAGGGCTGAATTTTGTGGAGTATTTCGGCTAAATTCTCTCGTCGAAAAATGTACTTAGTATCCACCCGATTCATCAAACGAGCCGATTCTATATTATTGAGAGAAATTTCCGAAAATGGGTCAAGAAGACGTTCGTTCATGTCTATACATACATTTAAACAATTTTTCTTCTCTAAGCTCAATGGCATTCCCGCTGAGTTTTAGAAGGCAAACAAAAAGGGTACAATCAAAAATTGTACCCTTTTTGTTTAAAAAAATATACTTTTTAGGAAATCCCCTAATTAATCACTTCCTCTTCTTTTTTTCTCACTGTAATGACCAAGTTCTCACTTCCTTCTTCATGGTCAGCGAGCAAGGTATCCCCCTCACGCAAATCTCCTTTCAAAATCTCCTCCGCCACAGGGTCTTCAAGGTATTTTTGAATAGCCCTGTTCAATGGACGTGCCCCATACTGTTGGTCGTAGCCTTTTTCAGACAAGAAATCTTTGGCTTTTTCTGTCAATTCTACTTTATAGCCAAGATTTGTGACACGATTGAACAGTTTGGCCAACGAAATATCAATGATACGATGAATATCTTCGCGTTGCAGCGAATTAAAGACAATGACATCGTCCAAACGGTTCAAAAACTCAGGAGAGAAAGCTTTCCGCAAGGCATTTTGAATGGTACTCTTCATCAATTCATCCTGATTCTCTGATTTGGCTTTGGTCGCAAAACCAATACCAGAACCAAAATCTTTCAAATCTCGAACCCCAATATTAGAGGTCATGATGATGATAGTATTACGGAAATCAACACGACGGCCTAAACCATCTGTCAAAATACCATCGTCTAATACTTGTAGCAAGATATTGAATACGTCGGGGTGTGCTTTTTCGATTTCATCTAACAACACCACGCTATACGGTTTACGGCGAATTTTTTCGGTCAATTGCCCACCTTCTTCATAACCTACATAGCCTGGAGGCGCACCACTGAGTCGCGAGACGCTGAATTTTTCCATGTATTCGCTCATATCTATGCGCACAAGCGCATCGTCTTTATCAAAGAGGTAGGTAGCTAACACCTTAGCCAATTCGGTTTTCCCAACTCCTGTAGGGCCGAGGAAAATAAAGGAACCAATGGGTTTTTTAGGGTCTTTCAAGCCCACACGTGTCCGTTGAATGGCTTTAGTCAGCTTTTCAATGGGTATATTTTGCCCTATTACCCTACCTTTGAGCTGCTCACCCATTCCCAACAGTTTTTGGCCTTCGTTTTGTGCTACACGATTAACTGGAATTCCTGTCATCATGGCTACCACTTCGGCTACATTATCGTCTGTTACGGTATAGCGGCGCTTTTTTGTTTCTTCTTCCCATGCTATTTTAGCACGATCAAGTTGGTCCAGTAATTTTTTCTCGCGGTCGCGTAGTTGAGCAGCTTCTTCGTATTTCTGGCTCTTTACCACTAAATTTTTCTGTTTTTTCACCTCTTCAATCTGCTGCTCCAACAGTACAATATCCTCTGGTACGGTGATATTGCTGATGTGTACGCGAGCACCTACCTCGTCCATCACGTCAATGGCCTTGTCGGGTAAGAAACGGTCAGTGATATAACGCTCCGACAACTTCACAGCTTGCGCAATGGCCTCGTCGGTGTAGTTAACGTGGTGATGGTCTTCGTATTTATCTTTGATATTATTCAAGATTTCGATGGTTTCTTCTACACTCGGTGCGTCAACCATCACAATCTGAAAACGACGAGCCAAAGCCCCATCTTTTTCAATATACTGACGGTATTCGTCGAGCGTAGTGGCACCAATACATTGGATGTCGCCCCGGGCAAGAGCAGGCTTAAACATATTGGAGGCATCGAGCGAGCCAGAAGCTCCTCCTGCTCCTACAATGGTATGCAACTCATCAATGAACAAAATCACTTCGGGAGATTTCTCCAGTTCGTTCATAACAGCCTTCATGCGCTCTTCAAACTGACCGCGGTATTTGGTACCCGCTACCAAAGAAGCTAAATCGAGTGTAACGACGCGCTTGCCAAATAATACACGCGATACTTTCTTTTGAACGATACGAAGTGCCAAGCCTTCGGCAATAGCCGTTTTACCAACGCCTGGCTCTCCAATCAAGACAGGGTTGTTTTTCTTACGGCGGCTTAGTACTTGGGCTACGCGTTCGATTTCTTTTTCACGACCTACAATTGGGTCTAATTTACCCAGTTCGGCCATTTTCGTAAGGTCTCGACCGAAATTGTCTAATACTGGTGTACGCGACTTTTCGGCACTTTTTGGGTCTTTTCCTTGCTGCGAACCACCGCCGAACATGCCGCGTTCGTCGTCGTCGTCAGTTTCGGGCCCAGCGTGGGGTTTGGTGCCTGATGATTGATACTCTAACATTTCCTTAACGATTTCGTAGTTAACATTAAACTTGGCTAAAATCTGCGAGGCCAGGTTATCGGGGTCACGCAGAATAGACAGGAGCAAATGCTCCGTGCCGATAAGTGGGCTTTTGAAAATTTTTGCTTCTAAATAGGTTATTTTAAGGACTTTTTCAGACTGGCGCGTAAGGGGAATATTGGCCAAGTTTTTGACGTTGTTGGTAGCTGTTCCTTTGGTCACTTGTTCAATGGTGATGCGCAGTTCTTCCAACGAAACGCCCAGTTTCTTGAGTAGCGCTAAGGCCACGCCTTCTCCTTCTCTAATCATCCCCAAGATGAGGTGCTCAGTACCAATGTAATCATGTCCAAGACGTAGGGCTTCCTCACGGCTAAAACCTATGACTTCTTTAACGCGGTTAGAAAATTTTGCTTCCATTAGTGGATTTAAGCTGTTTTGAAATTGGTTAGCTCTACGCTTTGATAACAGAAAGTACGTGCTAAATATTTCAAATATAGTGATTTAACGCATTTGTTTACTCAATCAATAAAATTCTGTCTGTTTTACGTTCTATTTTGGCCTTGGCAATGCCTCCTTTCTGCTGTTCTTGGGCTTCTTTACTGTCTAATTTTATATACAAAAAATTGACGATTTTCATTCCACGAGGTAATTTTCTCACATCTATGGTTAGCTTTTTACCGTCAAATTGCTTATAAAGATTCTCATTTTTAAATCTGAATTTAATTACAAATTACCTTTTTAAAATAAGGAGTTTGCCAAACAAGATAAGGACACATCTGAGCATTAGGAACAGCCATTATTTCTCTTAATTGGTTACCCTCTTCATCTGCTTTAGGAGCACGTGGCAAATAAAAAAAAGTACCATTACATCTATACAAAGTCGAACCATCAGAGGAGGCAAAATCATACTTCCAAAAAATACGTTCTCCTTTATAAACGGTCGTTCCAATCGCTGCTACATAAGTAGCGTATCCGGGTAAATTCTGATACCGTTCTATTTCTTTCTTTAGCCACGGCAACTCCGACGCTGGGTCTTTCACTCCGCAAGGGCCTTCTTTTTCAGGGTCTTCTTTTTTACAGCCTAACACCCAGAAAAGGCTGAAAAATACAGCCCCAAAGAGTAAGTTCGTTTTCATACCGTTTTTTTCTTTTAAGTTCTCCTCCAATCTACGTAAACCGATCGTTTGAGGATTTGCCCTGCTTCACCTCCCCGACACATCAACAGATCAATGACACTCAAATTCGGAACAAACTCATTTCCAAAGTTTTGTTGATAAACAACGGGAATGTATAAATTGTTGTGCCTGAACTCCTTTTTGGGATGATCCAACGATAATGCGTCAAATTGGCCTTCTTCTGCCTCGGTTTGGAAGGTTTCCGTCAGCCGGATTGTCGGTTTTATCCTTAATAGCCTTAGACAGATTGTCAGCAACTCCCAATTCAAGTCAAACAAGAAGCTTGGCTTTTTTTGATAAACTCGGTCAAAATCATCGGCAAAGTATTCAAAATAGGGAGCTTTGCCGTAAGCAGCTACTATCGCCCCCCAATGCCGCTTCACCCAAGACTGTGAATAGTCAATTTTTACTTCCCGAATGGGCATTTTTATACTCGAATGTACTACTGGTACAATCAGGGTATCTACTCCGTTGGCAGTCAGGATATGGCAGCGATTGCGGTAGGTTTGTTTCAAAAAATGCTCGTGCGCCTCCAATGCCACTTCATCATATTTCAATAAACAGGCAAAATATGCCAAACTCGGCAAATACTGTAACTCGATTCGGACTGACAAGGTAATAAAAATAAAAGTGAGTATGTAAATAAAGTAATTTAAGCGATAGTATCAAAAAAATCCTAAAAAACTCACTCTTTCATCCCTGATTCTTTACTTATACAACTGATTCAAATCTGCATCGGCCAGTTCAATAAAAAACTGTCCCAATTTTTGAGTAAGGCCTTCGTAAAAACGTGCCCCTTTTTCGGCCGTAGCTTTTTTAGGATTTCCTACACCCGTATCTTCCGTCACCTGACTCCATTTCCGTTCGGCCCATGCCCAACCTTCACGCATGGCATGGATGTTTATTTTTTTTGCATATCCCTCCCCTGCTTCGTCTAAAGGCAATACCAAATCGGGGTGTAAGTATAACAAAAGACTGGTTTCGGTTTCGTCGGCGTGGTCGCCTACGTTTTCAAAGTACGCTGAACCATTCAATGCTTTGAACCAAAAACAAGTACTTATCCATAACTCAGGAAAATGCGCTCCCACTTCCCGAATCATTTGCTTGAAATCATTACCTCCGTGGCTGTTAAAAACCAACAGTTTTTTGATACCACTTCTCGAAACTACTTCTGCCAAATCGCGCAAAATGGCCATTTGAGTACTTGGATATAGGTTCATGCAGAGTTTAATATCAGTTTGGCCTGTATTGACCCCAAAAGGAATAGTTGGCAAAATCAGCACTTTTCGGCCTGCTTCCCAAGCCAACCGCGCAGCTTCGGCAGCAAGGGCATCGGCTTCGTAGTTGTCGGTAGCATAAGGCAAGTGATAGTTGTGCGCTTCGGTAGCACCCCACGGCAAAACAGCCACTTCATATTGGGTATCTTTTACGGTTTTCCAGTTGGTTTCAGCAAGGAGATAAGGACGAGACATCGTTCAATTTTGAAGTTAGTACGTATTTAGGAGTAAAATTCATCAGTTGATTTACTAATTTTGCTCAATAAAATTCAATCTTTTCAAAAGATTTCCTTTGCGGCTATTCCACCCATCGCAATTCGGCAATCGCAAATCATAAATCAGATGTGGCTTTTGGGCTGGCTGGGGCGTTTACCTCTGGCGTTTTTATATAAAATTTCAGACGTTTTTTACGTTTTAATTTATTACGTAATAGGCTACCGTAAAAATCTTGTTACCAGACACTTACAAGAATCTTTTCCTGAAAAATCTGCTAAAGAAATTAAAAAAATCGCGAAGCAATTTTATCAGCTTTTAGGCGATTTATTTATTGAGACTCTTAAACTGCCTTATTTATCCGTTGAAGAAATTCAGCGACGCGTACACATAGAAAATATAGAATTACTCAAAGGCTTTATTGACGCAGGGCAGCCGTTTTTGTCGTTTGGTGCACATACTGCCAACTGGGAGTGGATCCCTGGTGGTCTTGCCACGCGGGGTGTTCCTGTCGATGCGGTTTATAAAAATCTGACCAACCCAAAATCCGATGCCTTTATGTTTCATGTGCGCTCATCGTTTGGGGTCTATCCCATTCCAATGCAGCGCCTCATGCGAGAGCTTATCGCTCGCAAAAATATACCTCGTATCATCGGCCTCGTAGCCGATCAATCACCACACGAGCCCGAACACGCGCATTGGTTGCCTTTTTTGAATCATGAAACAGGTTTCTTTCCTGGTACGGAAAAAATAGCACGCACTACTAAAATGCCTGTGGTTTTTGGTGAAATGTACCGTGTTAAGCGTGGGTATTACGTCACCCATTTTCACTTGGTAGCTATGCCGCCTTACGACGATTTACCGCAAGGGGAAATCACCAAACTCTACAAAAATATGCTCGAGAAGGCCATTCAAAGCCACCCTTCCGAGTGGCTTTGGTCGCACAATCGTTGGAAACATAAGAGGCCAGCAGTTAACAGTTAACTGTTATCAGACTTTACTTTAAAGCATTCCAAAGTTGTTGAGATAGTCGGTCACAGAGTGGCGAATTACTTGGTGAGCTTCATCTCGTCCATATACGTTGGCGATTTCACACGTCATAGGTTCCCCTGGCAAATTCTTGTAAGTCAAGAAATAATGCTGTAAACGGTTGACAACACT
>JBDHXS010000214.1:0-9636 GCA_039810845.1 Runella sp.
AATTGATATCCACGTTGGCATCCCGGGCAATTTTCCCCAACTCTTCCTCCATAGATTCCTTACTTCGCGCTCCTCTTAGGTGTTCTTCAAGATAAGGCACAAAGTTAACTGCTACGTTTTTGGTGTTGGCCAAATAAGTGCTTTCCTGATTGTTATAATAATTGGAATTGATAACGCTTAATGTAATCAGCACAATCAAAATCAGAGGCAAGAAAAAGGCAACATTAAGTAAAATTTGAATTTTGGTAGTATAGCTTATTCTTAGTCGGCGCAACCCATATTTCAGTGCATAAACTGCAATAATACAAATCACATACAAGACCAAAATCAGGTATAAAAATGAAAAATTGGAGGTGATGCTTTTGAATGGGAATGATTTGGAAGAAACAACTACATACCGTTTATTTTTGTCTCTACTGGCTACATGTTTATAATCGTATAATAATACACCTCGATCAAATAACTCAGAACTTTCTAATTCAGCCAATGGCATTTTCCTGTCGTAGTTATAGCTTCCCAAGCTATAGACAAGCTGTTTGTTGGAGTCGTAAATAGCGTAGCTATACTGTCGAGTTTCGGGTGCTTGGACAAACTTCTTATCCATCAACAATTCTGGATAGACGTTTTTGGGCTGATCTTCGCGCGGATTAAGATTGAGTACTACTCTTCCTATCAATATCGAATCTTTACGAATATCAATCAAACTCAAATATTGCTTTTTGAAATTGTTGACGATATCATTGATAAAAAAGAGTGAAGGGTAGCTGGTTTGATATTTGGATTGGCGATAGTATTGAGTGTATTCATTAAAAGAGAGTGCAGCTGCTGTATTATCCAAAGGTTCCCCATTAGCTTGGAAAGAAAGCACTTCTATGTCGTATTTATCAAAGTATTTATCCAAGTGGATACTTTTGACTTTTTGCTGAATTCGTTCGCGCGAGAGTACTGTATCGCTTACAAAAGTATTCTGAATGTCAGGGTCTTTGCTAATAGACTCTTTGGCACGGTCAAGCAAAAATTCTCCAAACGGATCGTTTTCGGCAATTATTTGTTGACCAAAATCTTTTTTATTGGTAATATCTTTTTGGTCTTCTTCGGTGTAAACTACATAAGTGGTAATAAGCGCCCAGAAAAATGCCCCCGTGAAATAATAAATCGTAGTGCGATAGCGAAAAGAATATAGAATACGGGGAAAACGAGAAAAATAAAGTACTAAAAAATAGATGGCATGGATGATAAAAATCCAC
Source organism: Runella sp. (assembly GCA_039810845.1). Taxonomy (GTDB): domain Bacteria; phylum Bacteroidota; class Bacteroidia; order Cytophagales; family Spirosomataceae; genus Runella. The sequence goes on from JBDHXS010000214.1 coordinate 1,248, forward strand.
TCAATTTCAATGTTTACAAACCACATCAAAAGCAAACACAGCAATGAGCTAAGGGTAAAGATGATAGTACCTTGCGTACGATTTTTGGGATTGAAACGGATAAATAAACTAACTAGAAAGTGGGTGCTGAGAAAGTAAATACTTGAAATGAAAATAAATATAATGATACAGACGATTTTTAACATTGAAAACGAGATACTCAGTGTAATATCAAGCGTAAACTGAGATTTTTCATAAATATTTTTGAGCTCTGAAAAACTGGCATAAAACACCCAAAAACTAATGACAACAAACAGCGATGATAAAACGGTTTTGAAAGTATCTGATATATGTAAAAAATCCCTATAGAGCTTGGAGCGAAAGTAAAAGTCGGCTATGTACAAGACCAAGATAAAAACAACCAGACAGTTTAACAGTAAATCGCCCAATGAAGGAGCTAAGATTGAAGAAGCATAAAATTTAGGGTTGAATAAATCGGTTTCGGAAAACAAAAATGGTACTCCAAAATAAAGCATTCCTACCCGTAGAAACAGTAAATAGACCAGTAAGAGTAAAAATGCGTATTCATAGCGTTTCTGTCGAGTCCAGCGAAAAGCCCACTGGAAAATGTAAATTCCTAAAAATAGAGCTGACAATACACCCCAAATTACCGTATTGACTGGCGTAGTTTGGTTATGATATGTTTCAAACTTTGGGGGGAGAATAGAAAATAGGAAACGGGTATCATGGTCAAGTACATTACTATAAATTGGCCCTATGTGTGTAGAAATATTTTGTGGGTCAACCGTAAACAAGTCGGTGTTGTATCCTGATTGTAGGTAGTTGTTTTCGTTTTTATATTGATGATATAGGTTTACTACTGATATAACATCTATTTTGTCTCGCAATCTGATATATTGCCGACGGCTTACTAAAAAACTACCCTGCTCAAATGTCACTAATTGAGTTTGTGAAATGCGCCTAATGGATTCATAGTCAGGTATAAAACGATAGTCAGACCAAAAGATTAGTTGCCCATTTTGGAAGATATAATAAGGGTACTTAGTAGGAAGTCGTAAATCTGAAAACTGTGTATTGGCATTTTCGGAAAGAAGTTGCATTACCTCTCCTAACTCACGCTGCGAAATGTTGAGTTCATATTTGACTCTTTCTTTAACAGCAGAGAAATATTTCTCTTCGGAGGCACCTAATGCCCCTCTTTCGAAGAAAAAGAAGGACATTAACGCTAACACTAATGATACTACGGCCAGGATGGCAAAAATATGTCTGCTAATTTTCTGCACGAACTTCCAGAAATTGGGTTTTGTGAGCTTTTCAGACATATCTTCCTAAAATCGTGCCAAAAATTGATGTTTATCTCTAAGTATTCTTTAAAGTATAATAAAGACGAAATTATGTTACTTTACAATCGTAAACCCTGCCTCAGCTTCATTTTCTTCAAAATCCACTTCTGTGCCAATCACGTACATCAAATGTCTTTTGTCAATAATGACTTTTATCGTGTCTATAACGTAAACTTGATCGTTTTCGGTAGGTACATCAAAACCTAGCAAAAATTGTGCCCCACATCCGCCTCCCTTCATTCCCACCCGCAAACCATATACGTCCGGAATTTTGTTGGTGCTCAGCGTTTCCAGTATTTCCTGTCTTGCAACTTCTGAAATCCGAATTGGATTAGTACTTATCATCGTTTTTATACGTTTATCTACAAAATACGCACTATTTTGCTATCGGTTTGCGTTCTTTGCGGTAGCTCATTTTATAGACTAACAAACAATAAATACATGGAAATTGTCACCGACCTGTTGAAAATTCTTCTCCCCTCTGCCTTAGTATTGTATGCTATGTACTTGACTGTGACTGCTTTTTTGAAAAAACAAGTGGAAGAAAAACAAATTGAACAACGCCGTAAGCAGGTAGAAGTAGCCTTGCCTATTCGATTACAGGCCTATGAGCGAATGTCTCTGTTTTTGGAAAGAATCAGTCCTAATAACCTCATTGTGAGGATGAACGGCACAGCTACAAGAGCTATTGAGTTTCAGCAAATTTTGATGCAAGAAGTAAGAGAAGAGTTTAATCATAATTTATCTCAGCAGGTATATATGAGCCATGAGGTATGGGAACAAATAAGAGGAGCGCAACAGGAAGTAATCACGCTCATCAATCAAGCAGCAGTAGAAGTTGCACCTGATGCTACACCTTTGGAACTGTCTAAGAAGATTTTTGAAAAAATTATTCAAGAAAATCGGAACCCAACTATGAACGCACTCAAGTTGGTCAAAGCAGAAATCCAGCGAGAGTTTATGTAATTAGCCTTTGAGTACTTTCATGGCAGCATTATAGCCAGGAATACCACTGACAGCACCACCTCTTTTAGCACTTGAGCCACAAATATAAAGGCGTTTATAGGGTGTTTCCACTCCTAAACTGCCAATCTCGGTCTCGTTTTCGGCAAAAAACCAACTTAATCCTTTGTGAAAAATATTTCCTCGAGGCAAGCCCACTTCTTTTTCTAAATCCCAGGCGCTTTTGGCTTCAATGCACAACGAACCATCGGCGGCTTGCGCAATACAATCTTCAATAGGTTCGTCTAAATAAGAATTGATACCTTGAAGATAGGCTTGGAGAACTTGTTTTTTTGTTGCCTCAGAATTCGCCTCAAATAAACGATACGGCATGTCTAAGCCAAATAAAGTCAAGGTTTGATAGCCTTCTTGGGCAAGCTTTGGCGAAAGAATAGAATTATCAGTAAGAGTATGGCAGTAAATTTCGCAGGGAGGCAATGACGGAATTTGATGGGCAGAAGCCTCTTGATAGGCTAATTGCATTTGGCTATATGATTGATTGATGTGGAAAGTACCTGCAAAAGCTTCTTCTGAAGTTATTCCTTTTGCTTTCAACTTGGGTAGCTTCCGCAATAGCATATTTACCTTAAACGCGGTTCCTTCATCCTGTGCTGCGGGTTTATAAGAAGTAGCAAGTAATTTTCCCAGTGTTTCTGGTGACGCATTGACCAGTACGTGTTTCGCTTTTATTTCGTATGTCTTTTGTTCTTTTTGATAACCTACTGTGTGATAGTCGTTTCCTAATTGGAGATGGACAACAGGGGTTTGGCTTGAAAGTTGAACACCATTTTTCAGTGCTGTATTTTTCAGGGCTTCTACCACGGCTCCCATACCGCCAATGGGTACACGCCATTCTCCAGTTTTGTTGCCTACAATGTGGTATAGAAAAGTCCGATTTTGGAGAAGGCTTGGGTCGTGAGCGTATGTAAAGGCTCCGATTTTTGCATCAGTCAGCAATATGCCGCGTAAAATATCGTCTTGCACATGACTTTCAATAAATTTGCCGATAGGTTGCTCTACGATGGCTTGCCAGGCAAACCTTTCTTCGGACGTGCTAAACTGTTTTTCCCAAGCCTTTTTTGAACGTAACGGTTCTAAAAAAGAGTCCCAAATTTTTTCGGAAAAAAGCTGCTGAATAGCGAGCATTCGTTGATACCCTGCATAATCCCCCGCATGAAGTTGCTCAATTTGCTGTTGGTTGGCCGATTCGTTACTATTGCTTATCAGCAATCCTGCTGATTGGTAGTTTCGTTCAAAAGGAGTAAAAGAAGCTGTTTTTCTGCGTCGAAGTTGAAGAGAAAGTTCTAAATCTTGTATGATTTTATTTGGAAAAAGGCTTACTAAATACGCATAACGAGATAAGTTGGCGTCAAAATCGGGAAAAACTCGCTGAGAAGTAGTTGCGCCACCAATGTAATCATTGCGTTCAAGTACTAAAACGCTTTTGCCAGCCTTAGCCAAATAAGCAGCAGATACCAACCCATTGTGTCCACCTCCAACAATAACTACGTCAAAATTTGATTTAATAGGAGTCATCGGTTCACCCATAATTTTTGGGTAACTCGGCCTCGTTCGGGAGTAAGGTAAGTAACGAAGTAAAGGCCATTTTCCAGCGTACGTTGAGGGTGAATTGTGAGGCCATTGGTAGTGCTTGCCTGTATTTCAAACGGAATCTCTTGCCCCAGCATTGTTACCAGTCGAAGGCCGTCTAATTCCAAGTTGTTGAATTGTAATTTTATGGCTTGCCCATCCGATGGATTGGGATATACCACAAATTTAGAAGCTTCTGTATCAGGACTGACAGCAATAATTTTTGATAATTCGGAGGTTTCATCCTTATCTACCTGTTTGAGTCGATAATAATTCACACCAGGCAAAGGGGCTTCATCCAGAAAATTGTATTCAATTCGCTGTCGAGAATCACCCGCGGATTGAATTTTACCAATGGTTGTAAATTCTTTTAAATCAATACTTCGCTCTACGTTAAAATAGGAACTGTTTATTTCGGTAGCGGTTGCCCAGTTCAGTCTGACTCGATCTGCTTCCGATTTCCCGCGAAAATAAATCAATTGGACTGGAACAATATTAGACCAAGACAAACCTGTTAAAAAAATACTTTGTGTAGTAAGGCTACCAAATCGTACATCAGAACCTGTTCCATAGGTTATTGTGAGTCTTTTGATACCAGCATTGCGAAATGTAACGGTGCTACGAGTGCTGTCAAAAGGATCGGCATTTAATCCTGAAAGTACCTTGATATGCGGTGCAGTTCCATTGGTTAAAAAGGCAAAAAACGGATTATAAGAGACACTTGGTGTAACTCCGACGCCCTTATCATCGTAGCCTTCAATGGCGATACGATCCTGATAATTACTAAAGCTCAATTCTCGATCTATTCCTAATACACCAAACGATAAATTAGTAACAGGTTCGCTAAACGTAAAATTAATTGTAACTACTTGTAAGCGACTACCTAAATTCATACTGAACCAAAGTCCGCGTGAATCAGTTCGAGGAGTATTGTTATTAAAACGACTGGTAAATCCACCTACAGTGGCAGTTACTGTTATTGGGGGAGTTCCTACATTACTGAATGTTTTTGTCAGGGCGCCATCGGGTGACCAAGGCGAGGTTTCATTACTTGAGGAAAGGTCAATAAAACCCTGACCAAACGAAAACGTGGAAAAAAATATAGCTACTATGATAAACACTCCCCTCATACATCTAATAAAATTACGCATAAGACTTCTTTTTAGATGATAATACTATACGCAACAAGCGAAACAAAGATAAAGAAACTTTACAAAAAAAGTATATTAAGCTTTCTACAATTCATTGGCCAGCTCAATTGCTTTCCGCAAGGCAGCCAATTTGTTATGTACTTCCTGCATTTCGGACACAATGTTTGATTTGGCTACAACACCCATGCCAGCTTGATAAAAAAGCGTATTGTTTTTACTCAAAAATGTCCGAATCGTAATGCAGTGGTTAAAATCACCATTAAAACTGATATGACCTAAAGCACCTCCGTAAATACTCCGATTGGTGGTTTCGAGACGATTGATGATGGTCATTGCATTGTGCTTCGGTGCGCCCGAAAGTGTACCTGCGGGAAAAGTATCAGCTACCAACTGGAGAGGATTCACACCCGTACTCATTTTTCCTGTCACTTTTGAGACCAAGTGAATGACATGCGAAAAGAATTGCGCTTCTTTGTAGGTGACGACTTTGACTATATCGCAACTGCGACTCAGGTCATTGCGTGCCAAATCTACCAACATAACGTGCTCGGCGGTCTCTTTAGGGTCTGCTGCTAACTGACGAGCCAACTCAGCATCTTTTTCGTCGTCACCTGTGCGGCGAAAAGTACCCGCAATTGGGTGAATTTCAGCCTGCCCATCTTTGATAAAAATCTGTTTTTCGGGAGAAGAACCAAAAATCTTGTAACTGCCAAAATCAAAATAAAATAGATAAGGAGAAGGGTTGACCGAACGAAGTGTACGATATACATTAAACTCATCGCCCTCAAATTTTTTGCTGAATCGGCGCGAAGGGACAATCTGGAATACATCGCCTCGTAAACAGTGATTGATGCAAGTTTGGATAGTCTCAGCCATTTGGTCATCGGTAACGTTGCTTTGTTCCGATTCGTTGGCTTTGAAACGGAAGGTGGCCATTTTCGGAGCTTTCACAATCATTTCCAACGAATCTAAATCCATACCCATTGACTTGCTGTGATTTGAATCTTCGCGGCTCACACCGTAATCATGTTCAAAAAGATACACTTCGTCTTTGAAATGGTTAAAAGCAATGACAAACCGATACACTCGGTACACCATTTGAGGAATAGCATTGTCAGGCGTTTTGTCCTGAATCTCAATGTCTTCAAAATATTCTACGGAATCATACGTGATGTGTCCAAATAAACCTCCATTAATAAAAGGGTATTCATTTTTTGGGGCATCGAAACGTTGAATAAAATCCCGCAGTGTTTGCATAGCGTGCTTGCGGTAGGGCAAACGAAACGACTCTTCAGAGCCGTCGGGAAAAGTTTGTGACACAACTTCCTCGTCCAGAATAAAAGAGGCGACTGGGTCGCAGGCGATGACGCTGAAACCATGCTCCATACCATGGTATTCGGCACTTTCGAGCATAACGGTATAGGGAAATTTGTCGCGGAGTTTAAGATAAATACCTACGGGAGTAAGCATGTCGCCCAGTAGTTTACGACTTTGGGTGGTTACTTTGAAAGTAGTTTCGGTAGTTGTCATATTGTTTTAAGTTTAACAGTCGAAAGAATTAAAATCAAAAAAGCCCGCTGTAGGATGAACAGCGGGCTTTTTTGATTAAAAAATAAGCATAGCGTTACGTGTTCATCTCTTGAAAAGAAGAACGCCACCACCAATTCATATTTTTTGTGTTAGAAATCATGTTGCAAAAGTACAATCGGTATTGAAAAAACCAAATTTTCTGAGAATTAGACTTACTTCTTTTTGTAAAGATTATAAATCACAGATACCTGTAACGTACGATTGTAGAGGGATTCAGTCTTTGTAGTGGACAAATTAGTGAAACCGTGTACATAGCGAAGGTTTAAGCTAAAATCTTCGGCCATGTCCATAAAATCGAATCTTAAACCTGTACCCATACTAAATTCATTGCGGCGAAGCGGTACGATACTTTTGGGTACAACCAAGGCATAACTAAACTCTGGAGCCAATTCAAAAGTAAGCCCTTCAGTAATAATGTAACCTACCACTGGGACAAAACTGCCGAAGTTGAAATTGTTACGTACTACTTCTAATTCGCCTTTGAAAGTACCGCCGCGTACAGAAAGCTGTACTTCTGGTTGAAAAGCCCATTTTTGGTTACGAAAACGATAAAAAACGCCCAAATTAGGATGAGATTGTCGTTTAAGGCTATAAATAAAATTAGGAGAATACGTACTGGCAGAGATATTTAAACCTGCCCGCAGTCCAAGATGTGGCTTCATATACACTGTTTGGGCAGTTGCGCTCAGGGAAATAACCGTCAGAATAAGTAGTAGTTTGCTTTTCAAATACATTTCAAAAGATAATTAACGAATGATTTTTTAATTTAAACTTGGGTCGGTTGGGTAGTGGGACATAATACGATATTCGCCTCCCATACGCCTTAAAACAGCTCGCCAAAATTGGCTTGTGGGTGTATCAAAAATAAAAGGGGCGTCGGCTTCAGAAATAATCCAGGCATTTTTTTGAATTTCTTCGTCCAATTGGCCCGCCGACCATCCTGAATACCCAATAAAGAAACGGATATCCTGTTCGGTTATTTTGCCAACATTGAGCATACTCACAATTTGCTCAAAATCACCGCTCCAATACAAATTATCCCCCACTGGAATAGAATCTTCGATAAAAGGCAAACGATGCAGAAAATGCAACGTATTTTGTTCTACCGGCCCTCCCAAATACAAAGGTAAACTATTGGCAACGGGTTCTTGCAATACATCATTCAGGAACAAATTGGTACTTTGATTGAATACCAGTCCAAAAGTACCTCGCTCATTGTGTTCACACACAAAAACTACGCTTCGTTCAAAGTTAGGATCACTTAAAAACGGCTCGGCAATTAATAATTTTCCTCTGGCTGGCTTTTGTGGAGGCATTTTTAAAAGATGTTGGTTTACTCTTATCCTACACTTTTGTTGCAAAAGTAACTGTTTTTGGACAATTTACGATTTTAAAATTCGCTGCTTCAAGTAGCAAGCTTTTAGTACAAAACGTTGGAGACAAACGATTATTTTGGCTTAATGGAATAGGGCATGTCCATAATCACCTCAAATAATTATATTGATTCAATTGGAATCAGGTCTGTGAAATAATAAGTAGAAGTTAAATCTCTTCCTGCTGAATTTTTGTAGTTGTAAATTTTTTCAACTGTTTCGCCCAGTTGAAAATCAATAGGTTTAGAGAAATAAGGTGCTTCAAAAACGAAGGTGTGAAACTCACCATTTTCGCCGCAGGGGTCCACGTTCTTGGGTAATTCTTTCACAAAATCACGGT
>JBDHXS010000215.1:0-9619 GCA_039810845.1 Runella sp.
TTCTTACCGCCGCGCTCAATATTTTGTCCGATCGCTTTTGAGGCCGATCCAAAATGCAGGGCTTTAACGGCTTCGTTATTGATGATAAACCCTTCCAAATGATCGGTACCGTACGTTTTATCAAAATCACGGCCCGTCATAATTTTCAAATCGAAGGTTTTGACAAAATCGTAATCAACCGAAATAGCAGGAAGCACTACACCGTCTTCGATTCGTATTTTATCCGTAGCCACAGGATGACGCGCATTCCCCGTCCCTGGCAGATTGGAAGCTAGGGTTACCGCTTTGATGGAAGGATTCTGTAAGAGTTTTTCTTCAAAAGCATTCGTCCGATTGCGTAATTGTTGGTCGCCGGGCGAAAACAGATTATTCATGTTTTGGCTGAACAACGGCACCGACAACGTCATGTCACGATTAAAGCCAAGGGGACGATTTTTCAGATAATCAATCTGACGTAATACAATGCCAGCTCCTGCCAAAAGGGCCACCGCTACCGTGAATTGCAGCGTAATGAGGCTTTTGGTCAGCCAATTACTGCCTTTACCTTTGCCCGTAGCCGTTCCCCGAAAAATGTCAGTGGCTTTAAAGCGGGAAGCAAAAATGGCCGGATAAATTCCGGCCAACAGGCAGGCCATGGCAAATACGCCGAAAAACAGCAGGAGCATTTCCGCATTTTCGTCAAAAGAAAACTCAGGCTTTCGCCCGAAAAAAGTTTCCATTTGTCCCAAAAACTGTTTTGTCAGTAATAAAGCCAATAGAAAAGCAGGAAGTCCGAGCAAAAAAGTCTCGGTCAATAATTGGCGAATGATTTGCCACGATTGTGAACCCAGCACTTTACGAACCCCCACTTCTTTAGCCCGACTCAGTTGGGCGGCGGTGCTGAGATTCACAAAGTTTACCACAGCAATGGCCAAAATCAGCAACCCAATGAGCGCAAATAGTTGCAGAAATTCGGGGTTGGCCGTAGGCACCACCTCTCCCTGAACCGTTGATTTTAAATGAATGTCCTGTACGGGAAAAAGTGAAAAGTTCTGTTTATCGCGCATTTCTTTCATGCCGTTTTTTAGGACAAAATCCTTAAATCGGGCATTGACTGAGGCTGCTTTTGCGCCTTTTTTCAGCAACACGTAGGTATTGGCGTACGAAGCTAATTTGTTGTTTTCTATAACTTGTAGAATACCCGCGCGGGCAAAATCGGGCTCTACGTCGGGTATATTACGAAAAGGAGCCAGAAAATCAAAGGTAAAGTGAGCGTTTTCGGGCATGGCGCGCACCACGCCTCCCACGGTAAAAGGTCCGTGATTGGCCAGCATCAACTGTTTGCCCATACAATCTTCAGTACCGAAAAACCGCAAGGCCGTTTTATCAGTCAATACAATCGAAAAGGGGGTATGAAGTGCACGGTCAGGATCACCTTGCAGGGTTTCAAAACCAAAGACCTGCATGGTGGTAGAATCGGCGAAAAAGGCATTTTCCACTTCAAATTCACGGTCTTTGCCGGGGATTTTTACACTGATGCTTCGGGGATAAAACCGAGTGGTTTGCTCAATTTCGGGAAAATGATTGGCTAACATCGGTGCAAAAGGCGCGGGGGAACGCGGGATGGTAAAGGCACTGCCCGTAAAATTCAGTTCGTAATTCAACCGATACAATCGGTCAACGGTGGGGTAGTGTCGGTCGTAGGAATGCTCAAAACGATACCAAATAAAGGTCAGAAAACAAAAAGTCAATCCCAGCGCCAATCCTGCGAAATTGACGAAGGAGAAGAGTGCATTTTTACGGATTTGCCGCAAAGCGATATTGAAGTAGTTTCGTAACATATAAGCCCCTAACCCCGCGGCGTAATGTCCGATGGGTGGATTTTGAGGTAAAAAATGGTCCCGAACTTGGCTTTTAAGCCCCCATCGGGGGTTTGGGGGCTACTCCGTTTTTAATGAGGTTACAGGATTCATTAAAGCAGCTTTAACTGCCTGGAAACTTACCGTTAGAATCGCAATCAATAGTGCCGTCAGGCCTGCTGCTGCGTACATCCACCAATGGATGTCAATGGGGTAAGCAAAACCTTTAAGCCATTGATTCATAGACCACCACGCAACGGGAACTGCAATCAAAAATGAGATGAGCACTAACTTTAGAAACCCCTTTGACAACAGCATAATGATTTGCGGCACCGAAGCCCCCATCACTTTGCGAATTCCTATTTCCTTGGTTTTTGTTTCGGCCATGTACGCAATCAATCCAAACAAACCTAAACAGGCAATCAAAATAGCTAATCCCGTAAAAATCCCGAAAACGACGCCTGTACGCTGTTCGCGTTGATAGGCTTTGGCAAACGATTCGTTTAAAAAAGTATAGGTAAACGGCGTGCCAGGCGCGTAGCTTTTCCATTGTTTTGCGAGAGTTGTCAATACTTTATCCACATTTTTGCCGCTGACTCGGGCTAAAATGTAGGAATTGGGCTCCTGATAGGTTTTGGAGGAGTGATGGAACAATGCGAATGGCGACATGACGTTATGAACTGTGGCTACATCAAAATCTTTTACCACTCCAATGACTTTAAAACGCTGCATATTGCCGCCCGGATAGTCAATATACTTCCCAATCGGGTCTTTCCATCCGATTTGCTTTACCGCTGTTTCGTTTAAAATAACCGAAGTGGAATCATTGAATTCTTTGGAGAAATCGCGGCCTTGGATGATTTTGATGTCGAGAGTTTTAATAAACTCGTTGTCCGTCATAAAGGAGAAAAGCGTCAGGTCTTTGACAACCTGTTTGTCACCAGTATGTTGTTGCGGAAGATAGAAATCGCCAAAACCGCCGCTCAACGGCACACTGGTACTGATAGAAGCGTGGATAATGTCGGGGTTCCGGGCAATTTCCTGCCGAAAAGCTTCCTGGCTTTGGTCCAGACGTTGCGCGTTAGGAAGAACAATGACGTTTTCTTTGGTTAACCCCAAGTCTTTATTTTGCGTAAAGCGCAGTTGCTGCAAAACCACAATCGTGCAGATAATCAAGGCCGTAGAGACCGCAAACTGAAAAACGACTAATCCATTTCGGACAAATAGATGAGCAATGCCCGTTTTAATGGAATTCGTTTTCAATACTTCGATGGGTTTAAAGGAGGTCAGATAAAAGGCTGGATAACTTCCCGTCAATACGCCCGTAGTGAGCATGAGCAAAACGATGAACAACCCAAACCCACCTTCAAAAAGGGTTTGAAAAGTAATGGCTTTGCCTGACAGTTGGTTAAACCACGGCAATGTTATGGAAATAATCACTAAGGCCAAACCAGTAGCCAAAAAGCTATACAACAACGATTCTGACAAAAATTGCTTAATTAGACTGCTCTGAAAAGACCCCAATGTCTTTCGTACCCCTACCTCTTTAGCCCGTTTCAGCGACCGAGCTGTGGAAAGATTCATAAAATTGACACAGGCCAACAAAATGATAAAAATGGCTACAATACCAAACATATACACCTGCTTGATATCGCCCGTATTTTCATAAAATACAATTAATTTGCCCGAATGAAGATGAACGTCTTGGAAAGGTTGCAGAAAGAACTCCCACTTGCCGCCTTTTTTGATAAACTCATCATAGGGTTGTCCAATGCGATTGAAGGCATATTGAGCGTGTTTGCGAATCATGGCGGGGAATTTGGCTTCTAACTGTCGAACCCGCTCGGGATTTTGAGCGATTTTATCATTCAGTACTACAAACGTACTGACGTTGAGCCATACCCAGCTCCAGTCAAAATAACTGACCACCTTAACACTGCGGATAGGAACCAAAAAATCGAATTGCATCGAAGATTGACTCGGAATATCCTTCAATACCGCCGTGACTTTCCGAGGGCGCTCGCCAAATAAAAGTACCTGATTGATAGGGTCGCTGTCGCCAAAGTATTTTTTGGCCATTGTTTCAGTAATGACTACATCATCCGTGTTTTGCAGACAGGTAGCAGCATTTCCTTTTTGGAGCGCAAAGTCGAAGATTTCCAGAAAGTTGGAGTCAACCGCCATGATGTTTTTCTCATCAAAAAAATGGTCTTTTTTACCATTCTGTTCATGACTTACCACCAAATCCATGATTTGGAACGTACGCGTGTAGGTTTCTATTTCCGGAAATTCGGCCATCAACGTTTTGCCCGCCGGTGGTGGAGTGTAGCCACCCAACAATTCTGAGCCGCCAAAATTTCCGTTGATGTTGACTTGGTAGATTTGGGGTGTTTTCTTAAAAAAAGTATCAAAACGTAATTCGTCTTTAATAAACAATACAATCAAAAGACACACCGCCATTCCTACTGCTAAGCCGGCAATGTTGATAAAGGAAAAAACCTTGTTGTTAACAAGATTCCGAAAAGCGATTTTGAGGTAGTTAGCCCCCATTCCCCCAATGGGGGTTAAAAATGAATATTTCATAATGGTAACATTTCCGAATTATTGGGTGATAAAACCTATCGACAAATAGCCCCCCAACGGGGGGGGGCTATTCTATTTTTAAACTTTTCACAGGATTCATCAGGGCGGCTTTAATCGACTGGTAACTTACTGTTAATAAAGCGATTGCCAAAGCGCCTAATCCAGAGACTGCAAAAATCCACCAGCTAATTTCAGTCCTGTAACTATATTTTTGAAGCCAATTATTCATAAAATAATAGGCAATCGGTGCAGCGATTAAGCAGGAAATTACCACCAAAATCACAAAATCTTTAGCAAGAAGTTGCCATAAATTGGCTACCGAAGCCCCCAACACTTTACGGATTCCGATTTCTTTGGTGCGTTGCTCGGCTACAAAACTGGCAAGTCCGAAAAGTCCCAAACAAGAAATAAAAATGGCAAGAATGGCAAAAAGACTTATCAAACTCGACATTCGCTGTTCTCTAAAAAACTTGTTATTGAAGTTTCTATCGGCAAAAAGGTAGTTGAAATTCCCCGCTGGGTCGTAGTTTTTTAAGACTTTTTCCATTTTGGCGATAGATTCTGCCGCACTTAGTTCAGGTTTTAGTTTAATGGTTATAAAAGGAGCGTTGGCTTTTATCATTTCAAAAACCGTAGGTCGAACAGGGTCAAAGGGCGAATCCATCACAATGTTTTGCACCACACCTATTACCATGAGAGGTTTTCCGTCTTTTCTAATCAACTGGTTTACAGGACTTTTTAGGTCCATTAGTTTTACAGCCGCTTCATTTAAAATGACGGCGTTAGAATCGCTCCCAAATGTTCTTGAAAAATCTCGCCCTGCTGTAATTTTCCAATCTATGGTTTTGCCAAATTCGGGCGTTACATTTAAAGATACCAAATCTTCGGCATTGGAGGTTTTCTCTGGCCAAGTGTAACTACTCGAATAATGCCAAGATTCAGTAATCGGGCTGTTGATTTCGGCCATCTCTACCACCGCTCCTGACTGGAGTAAATCTTGTCGCATGGCATAAAAATGCCCTCTTAATTCCTCATTGTTTTTCCGTATTTGTACCAAACCTTTAGTATCATAACCCAAAGGGCGACTTTTGGTAAACTGTATTTGTTTATAGATTAACCCCGTCGAAATTATGAGTATGACCGAGATGCTAAACTGAAAAACGACTAAGCTTTTTCTTGAAAATAACTCAAACGAACTACTTTGCATTTTACCTTTCAGTACCTTCATAGGGTGAAAAGAAGAAAGATAAATGGCTGGATAACTTCCTGCAAACAATACCAGTAAGCCCGTAAATAAAGCTATCGCCAACCAAAAAACGAGATTGGTATAAGGGATTTCAACTTGTTTTTCGGCTAATTCATTGAAAAAAGGCAGGGCTATTTGGGCCAAAATCAATGATAGAATGGCACTGAACGCGATTGTGAGTAATGTTTCGGCATAAAATTGACTTATTATTTGACCTCTGCCCGAGCCGATAGCTTTCCGTACCCCTACTTCTTTGGAACGCTTTTCTGACCTCGCCGTACTCAGATTCATAAAATTGATAGCCGCCAATAGTATCGTCAGCATACCTATCAAGCCAAAAATCAGAATATTGTCTTTTCCAGTAGAAACAGGAAACCCGTTTTTATATTCAGGATACAAATGCCAAGCAGCCATCGGATATAAAAACAAAGCGGGTTTTGAGGGATCCTTGGTCACTTTATAAATTTCGTCTTTTATCAATGTTGAAGCTTTTTCCGCCGAAACATTTTTAGCCAATTTTACATATATCGGAAAAGAATTTTCGTCCCAATGGGTTTTGGCACTTACCCAGTCTTCTTTTTGCAGATACGAATCCATCGAAGAATAAAATGCAGTACTGCGATAGGTGGCATTTTGGGGCAATGATTTGAACACCCCTACGACTTTAAAAGGGGTATTTTTGTCAAGATAAATGGTCTGGTTGATGGCGTTTGTATTGCCAAATAGAGCATCTTTTGTTTTATCAGAAACCAATATTTCAAATGGTGCTAAAGGAAATTTTGGCGAACCTTCTACGATTTTTAAATCCAAAATTTTTTCGCCGCCTGGTTCCATAAACAAGCCTCTTTTGATGATGGTTTTATCTTTGAATGTCAGGTTTTTTTCGCCACCATAACTCGAAGCCACTACCTCTTCAAAATAATTGCCGTACGATTCTCGTAGTTTAGCTGCCAATGGCAACGACATGGATTGTTCGGTAATAATGTTACCATCAAAACTGCGGTTTTTCTGCAATAATGCGATGCGGTCGTACTCTTTATGATATTTATCAAAACTCAATTCATCATATACCCAAAGCCCAATAAGCATCGCCACCGCCATACCCACGGCAAGTCCGCCAATGTTAATGAAGGAATAAACCTTGTTTTTCAGCAAATTCCGAAAAGCGATTTTGAAGTAGTTT
Source organism: Runella sp. (assembly GCA_039810845.1). Classification (GTDB taxonomy): domain Bacteria; phylum Bacteroidota; class Bacteroidia; order Cytophagales; family Spirosomataceae; genus Runella. Next base: position 6,851 of record JBDHXS010000215.1, read on the forward strand.
CGTAGCATAACGATGTGATTTTTATGGGGATGATGTAGATACGTTGCATACAACGTATCTACCAATACGTCGAATTATTCCGATTTCAATGATTTGACAGGATTCATCAGGGCGGCTTTAATCGACTGGTAACTTACGGTGAGAAACGCAATTACGACCGTCAACAGCCCCGCAAACACAAAAATCATTGGATTGATCGTAATCTTGTACGTGTATTCTTCCAACCACCGATTCATTATCCAATACGAAAGTGGGCTGGCTATCACAATGGCCACCAAAACAGGGCCGACAAACCCTTTTGACATCAATAGCACAAGTTGAAACACGCCCGCTCCCAGTACTTTTCGTATCCCAATTTCTTTGGTTTTACGCTGCGTCAGCGATAAAGCCAATCCTAGCAAGCCCAAACAAGTGATAAAAATGGTTAAAAATGAAAACCCTTGGGCCATGGCAGAAAGGCGCGCGACGCTTTCAAATTTTTCGTTGTAGGCTTCATCCACAAAATGATACTCAAACGGATAGTTAGGATTATATTTCTTAAAAATCGCCTTCGCTTTTTCTAGGTTTTCTTTAATGGGATTTTCGGGGTTATATTTGACATGAATCGCGTTGAAAAAATTCATTTTCGCCCCAGCAATTGTCACCGCGTTCACTTCACGAAAAGGTGATTGCATCACAAAATCTTTCACTACGCCAATCACCTGAAACTCCCAACCTCCGTCAGTGATTTTTTCGCCAATGGGGTTTTTGAAGCCCATCATCTTTTGGGCTGTTTCGTTAATAATTACCCCCGAAGAATCGGTTGGATAGGTTTTTAAATCGAAATCACGGCCTTCGATAATTTGTAACCCCAACGTTTTTACAATTTGGTCATCCGCTCCAAAACGGTCAATGTTCCTGTGGTCGTCGGTGGCTTTACCTCGCCATTTCATTCCACCCGTGTTGCTCCAGGTTTCGGTGATTGGGGAAAAGGTCTTGACCACCGAAACTGCCGCGTTACTTTTCAGTAAATCGGCCTTGATGAGGTCATAATTTTTAGATATATCTCCTTCAACTGCATGGTACACCAAGTTTTCTTTGTCATAACCGACTGTCCTATTTTGGGCGTATTCCAACTGCTGTTTGATGATAATTGTACAAGAAATGAGTAACACCGAGCACACAAACTGGCAAACGACCAGTATTTTCCGTGGTGTAAGGGGTGAAGTAATATTGATGTAGCTTCCTTTGAGTACTTGCAAAGGATTAAAGCTAGAAAGAAACAACGCAGGATACGAACCCGCCACTAACCCCGTTGCTACAACAAAGACCAGAGCACATCCAATCCATTGATAATCAAACCAATTAATCGAAATTTTTGACCCAATAAGTTCATTAAAAGTAGGGAGGCTCAAAGTGACAATGCCCACCGCCAATACGCCTGCCAACAAAGCGATAAGAATGGATTCGAAATAAAACAGTTTGATAAGTGAAAACCGAGTAGCCCCCGACGCTTTTCTGACCCCCACTTCTTTGGCTCGTTTCTCGCTCCGAGCAGTGCTCAAATTCATGAAGTTGATGCACGCAATCAACAATATCAAAAGGGCAATGACCGTAAAATTGCGAACTTGCTCAATTTTACCACCTTCTTCTACCCCATTTTTGAAATTTCCGTAAAGCCGCAATCGTTCAAGAGGATAAACGAAGGTCTCCCAGTTGGCTGTTTCTTTGTCGTACCTCTTTCTTAGGTGTTTGGCTTTGAGGTTAAACGTTTGGGCATCTGTTCCTTTTTTTAGTAACACATAGGTAGTGGTAGAGTTGTTGCCCCAGTGCAAACTCTCCATGTTGTTGACCACCTTGAACCGCCACGGCACCAAACAATCAAAATTAAAATCGGTGTTGGATGGCAGTTGTTTTACGACTCCTGTCACCACAAAATCACTTTCGTTATTGAGCTTGATGATTTGACCAAGCGGGTCGCTATTTCCGAATAGTTTTTGGGCAAAACCCTGCGTAATTACCACGTTATTGACGCCATTTAGGCAGGTTTTGGCGTCGCCTTTGAGCAATGGAAAGGTGAATACGTCCAAAAAAGTAGAATCCACTACCTGAACCGTCCCTTTAATTTTGGTCTCTTTTGCTTGAACCAAATATTTATCTGGCCAATCGACCCGCACCATTTTTTCAACTTCGGGATAGTCTTTTTGGAGGGCAGGTCCCATGGTTTGAGGCGTAACGTTCCAGCTACTGGTCTTGCCTTTTTCAGTGACTTGATTCCACGCCTGAAAAATTCGGTCTCGGTTTTCGTGGGTGTTTTCAAAACTCATTTCGTCATTGACCCAAAGTAAAATCAATGCCGATGCCGAAAATCCAATGGCCAGTCCTAAGATATTGATGCTGCTAAAAGTCCTATCTTTCAGCAAATTCCGAAAAGCGATTTTGAGGTAGTTTCGTAGCATGGTGTTTAGGGGTTTGTGACGTAGAGACGTTGCATGCAACGTCTTTACTCGGATTTCAATGATTTGACAGGATTCATCAGGGCGGCTTTGATCGACTGGAAACTAACCGTCAAAAACGCCAACAGCATAGTGGCCACGCCCGCTGCCACAAAAATCCACAACGGAATTTCGACCCGAAACGCAAAGTCTTCGAGCCAAGTGTTCATCGCGTAGTAGGCCAGCGCCGCGGCAATCAAAAAGGCGATTCCTACCAATTTCAAAAAGTCTTTGGAAAGAAGGCCCACGATGCTCCACAAGCTGGCACCCAGTACTTTCCGAACGCCAATTTCTT
>JBDHXS010000216.1:0-9608 GCA_039810845.1 Runella sp.
AGATATACCCCTGATATACTGCGTGTTACCGCATTAAACAGTTTTGTTGGTAAGGTCTTAGAAAGCGGGTCATAGCGTTTTTGCTTCCAACCTGATACCAAGTCAAAACCATCTTCAGTAATCATTCGGTACAATTCTGGAATTTCATCGGGACTATCCTGGAGGTCGGCATCCATCGTAATCACTACGCTGCCACGCACTACCTGAAAACCCGTTTGTAAGGCAGGCGTTTTTCCATAGTTGCGGTTGAAACGAATCCCTTTGATACAAGGATTAGTCACAGCCAATTTTTGTATCACTGCCCAAGAATCATCCGTACTGCCATCGTCAATAAGCAGCACTTCATAACTAAAATGATGTTCATCCATGACGCGTGCAATCCATGCAGTCAGTTCAGGGAGGGATTCTTCTTCGTTGAAAAGCGGAACAACGACTGAAATATCAAGGGCTTCGCCAGGCATAGTATCCAAAATCAATTGCGTATCACGAAGCAAAGCTACAAATTCTTTCGGTGCTTCCATGGGATTTTGAGGATTAGGGTTACTGATAAAGTTCCCATTCCAACAAACGTGCCAAAGGTTTTTGAAATTGTAGCCACTGGGATACATTTAACAAAAACTGACAGAGCCCATTTACGATTCAAAATATTAGTTTGGCAAAAGTAGCCTTAAGCACTTGAGCATTAGTATTACATTTGCCAATTTTACTACATCTTTTGGCGAGAAGACGAATGGATAAGCCCAATACTGCTATGTTACTCCAAAAATTAAAAAATGGCCAAAATGTCTATGGTACTTGTTTTACCTCAACAGCCCCTATGTGGCCAGCGGTAGTCAAACGGGTAGGGCTTGACTTTGTTTTTATCGATACCGAACATATTCCATTGGATCGTGGCGAACTGGCCAAAATGTGCCAAGTTTTCAGGGCCTTAGATATCACCCCCATTGTACGTATTCCCGAACCTAATCCTTTTTTGGCCTGTCAGGTTATTGACGGCGGAGCGCTGGGGGTGGTGGCTCCCTATTTGGAATCCGTGGCACAGATTCGGGAATTGGTAGGTGCTACAAAATTGCGACCGCTCAAGGGGGAAAAGTTACACAATTACCTGTATGGTCTCGAAGAAATGTCGCCGACATTGCAGGAATATATTACGGCACACAATGCCTCTAACATTTGTATTGCCAATATCGAAAGCGTTCCTGCCCTTGAACGATTGGACGAGCTTCTTTCGGTTTCTGGATTGGATGCAGTGTTTATCGGCCCGCATGACTTGTCGGTGAGTTTGGGATTGCCTGAGCAATACGATCACCCAGCTTTTGAAGCAGCCGTTCGGAGTATCATCCACCAAACACGTGCCAAAGGTCTATCTATTGGCATTCACTTTTCATTGGAACCTGAGCGACAAATCAAATGGATGAAAGAAGGGGTCAATATCGTAGTGCATAGTTTTGACGTAGCGCTTTTCAGTCAGCGTTTGCAACACGACATGAATATTATCAAAAAAGCCGCTGGCGATATTCCAAATATTGATGCTTCAACTCCCTTAGTTGTATAATAATTCTTAAAAACAATGGTGGAGATTGGTAACCCTCCCTCTTTTTGGCCTTTAGATAGAAAAAACCTATAAGGGTCATCAGGTGATAGTCACTAAAACCTTATAGTTTTCAAACAATTGAGCGCAAGATACACATGAGACAAATTAAATGGGGAATGATTGGCTGCGGAAACGTAACCGAAAAGAAAAGTGGGCCAGCTTTCAGCAAAGTACCCAATTCATCGTTGGTGGCTGTTATGGGTCGCAGTGCCGAAAAGGCGGCTGACTACGCCCAACGCCACGGCGTACCTAAATGGTACACGAGTGTAGATGATTTAATCAACGACCCTGAAGTCAACGCCGTTTACATCGCCACACCTCCTGATGTCCATTTAGAATACGCCACCAAAGCCATGAAAGCGGGCAAAGCCGCTTATGTAGAAAAACCCATGGCGCTTAACGCTGCCGAATGCGAAGCTATGAATCAGGTAAGCCGCGAAACAGGCATACCGCTTTTTGTGGCGTATTATCGTCGTTCATTGCCTTATTTCGTTAGGCTTAAAGAACTCATTGATCAAAAAATAATTGGAGATATTCGACTGGTTACCGTTCAAATTCATTATAATCCTTATTCGGAAGAAATCGGTGAAAATGCCCAACCACGCTGGCGCGTTGACCCAAAAATTTCGGGCGGCGGCCACTTTCACGATTTGGCGTCTCACCAATTTGATTTTCTGGAATATGTACTTGGTCCCATCAAAACCGCCAAAGGCATTGCCCGCAACCAAGCGGGTCTGTACGAAGCCGATGATATTGTGGTTGCAAATTTTGAATTTGAATCGGGCGTATTGGGAACGGGTAGTTGGTGCTATACGCTCAACAAAGAACAACGCCTCGATGAATCCCAATTGATTGGCTCTAAAGGAAAAATTACATTTTCGTTTTTTGAAAAATTCATCATCAAAGTAGAAACTGAAAATGGCGCAGAAGAATACAACATTCCTTATCCCGAACACGTACAACAGCCGCTAATTGGCTTGATTGTGCAAGAATTAAGAGGAGAAGGCAATTGCCCAAGTACAGGCGAAACAGGCGTAAGAGCTAATCTGATTATGGACCAAATTACGGGTTTTTAACTATTGAAACTCGCTAAGGAACTGAAAAATAGTAAACAGTAAAACCGAAAATTTTATTTTTCACCCCCTCCAATTTTATGAAGAAACCTCCATCCCTGTTTATTCTTGCCTTTATTTTGGCAACTTTTGTCAGTAAGGCCCAAACTCATAAGCCCTACATACCTACGCGTTTTCCTGATCGTATTATCTTGGGTTGGCAAGGCAACCCTGCCACTTCTCAATCGGTCAATTGGCGTACAGATTCTTCGGTGGTGGGTTCTATAGGGGCAATTCACGAGGCAGATGCAGGTCCTGATTTTGTCAAAAAAGCGGCCATCGTACCAGCTACTACCGAAACAGTTCTCATTGAGGGCAAGCAGGTTTTGTATCATTCGGTACATTTCAAAGATCTCAGGCCCAACACCAAATACAGCTACCGCGTGGGTGCAGGGGAACAATGGAGCGAGTGGTTTCATTTCAAAACTGCCGAAGATAAAGCAGCACCGTTTTCATTTTTGTACTTTGGTGATGCCCAAAACGATATTCGTTCGCTTTGGTCACGTACCATTCGTGGAGCCTATTCTAGCATGCCAACAGTCAGTTTACTCCTCCATGCAGGAGACTTGATTACGACTTCTAATGCTGATTGGCAATGGGGCGAGTGGTTTGAAGCAGGGGGATGGATCACTGGCATGGTTCCTACTTTGGCTACTCCTGGCAACCACGAATATTTTAAAGATGCCACAGGCAAAGCACGAGTTTCGATGCACTGGCGTCCTTCCTTTGTTTTACCCGAGAATGGCCCCGATAAGCTCAAAGAAACTGCTTACTATTTTGACTATCAAGGAGTCCGCTTCATCTCCTTGGATTCTCAAGCTGCGTTATTGGATTCTACTGTCATGGATGCACAAGCTGAATGGTTGATAGGGGTATTAAACAAAAATCCCAACAAATGGACAATAGCCGTACACCATCATCCTCTTTATTCAACTGCTACTGGACGCGACAATGACGAATGGCGCCTAAAAATGGAACCGATTTACAAGAAATACCACGTTGATTTGGTCTTACAAGGCCATGACCATACTTATGGGCGCGGCCTAAACATGCCTTTGGGACAAAGCCGTAAATATCCCGACGGGCCTATTTATGTGGTGTCGGTCAGTGGCCCTAAAATGTACACGATTGGTTTGCAAGATTGGATGGACCGAGCAGGTTCCAACACTCAGTTGTATCAAATCATTTCGGTGGACGGCAATAAGTTGTCTTACAAATCATACACCGTAACTGGCGAACTTTACGATGTGTTTGACTTAACTAAAAATGCTGGCGGTCGCAATAAACTGATTGATAGATCTCCTACGTTGGCTCCCGAACGGCTGGCTTTGCCAGAAACCTATCTTAACCGATTTACACCTGAGCAAATCAAAGAATACGAAAACCGATTTAAGGAATATAAAGCACGGAAAGAAGGGAAAAAGTAAGGTTCAGCTCAGGAATTTCGTATTGGGCTATCCAATAACCCAATACGAAATAAGTAAAAAGCAATGAACTACTTTCTGGAATAAAAATACAGATTGACAGAAGGTGCAATGTTACGCTCGCTTACAGTGAAGTAGCCTTTGTTATCTTTGTCAAAGCATACGGCCTCACCTTGTGGCTCAAATTGATAAGGTAGCGTTTTGATAGGGGCTTTTAGTAATACTTCTCCGACATTTTCTTCGGGTTTACGTTTCCAGTAATAAATGGCACTGTAGCCTCGTACAATAATCTCTGTCCCTATCATCGAGATGCTTCCTCCTGTCAAATCACTACCTATGGTCATTTCTCCTACTTTCTCGGCAGTAATCACCTGCGTAGTGGATTGAGGATACGCAAGCCGATAAAGCCTTGCTTTAGGAAGCCACTTGGTCACGATATATAAATCTCGTGTAAGCGGATCAAATAAGATGGTTTCTGCATCAGCAGCTCCATCTGGATAGCGAAATTGAATGCGGTCGAAAGCCGTAATGGTAGAAGAAAGACTGGCTGGCTCAGGAAAACGATAAATACGTTTAATATCCTGACTGCTTGAATTATCGCCTACATCGCCAATATAAAGATATGTCTCATTGGTTTGAGGCCCTGGCCCAATAGCTAAATCTTCCCAGTCGTTGTTATAAAAAGGGGTTCTCATTTTTCCCACCACTTTCCCCTGCCGATTCAGCAGGTAAATTTCATCGGGTGAGCCTGCATCTTCATGGCTCCACAAAAATCCAGGTTGTTTTTGACTATCCACCAGACCTGAAGCTTCGCTTAACTCGTCGGCAGGGGTAATGGGATTAGCGGTGGGCGTCTCTGAGAAAATATCCGAAAGCTCGTCGGTAGGTGCTGGGGTTGGTGTTGGCTCTTGACAACAGGTCAACAAAAAAGGGCAGATGAAAACAAAAAAAATGAAATTTCTCACAGTGTGTAGCATCAATATTTTTTAATAACCAGCTCAACTCGACGATTGAGTTGGCGAGTTTCTTCTCGGTTATTACTGGCAATGGGCCGTGTCGAACCAAATCCTCGACCAGTGATGCGTTGAGCCCCAATTCCCTTAGAAACTAAAAAGGCTTTCACCGCCTCCACTCGTTGTTTAGATAAGGCCAGATTCAAGTCAAAATCTCCCTGATTGTCGGTGTGACCTTGGAGTTCAATTTCGATTGTTGGATTCTCACGCATAAAGGTCCACAAATGATTGAGTTCAGCATCTGATTCGGGCAAAAGTTCTGCTTTACTTTGTACAAAACGTATATTTTTCAAAACAATAGATGCTCCAATAGCAACGGATTTGTCGTCAAAATTGGTATAAGCTTTTGAGGTTTCGGCAGTACTGCTATTTACTGGAGGCGGTGTTGTTGGAAGCGTTGTTAAAGTAGTAGATGGCGGTTTAACTGGAAGTGTTTTGGTAATTACCTCATCAAGCATCAGAAAGCCCCGTTTTATACTAGCAGGGTCAACCACATAGTCGTAGATTTTAATCATTGCTACGGCCCCTTCACTGGCTTCTTCTTTTACGATGAGATCGTCAAAAAAGAAGTTTAAAACACCATCATCATCAATCACTCCTTGGTCATACTTGTCTGTAAACTCTACCTTCGACTCGCCATCCACATACATTTTGAGTTGCTGCGTTTTAGCATCGCGCGACACCACATAATGTGTGTATTCGTTGGGTCGAACGGGGGCTTTTGTACCTACGGCAAAGTTGTAAAAATTAAGCTTACCATCATAGATGTAGCACCCGTTGTCTGATTTGCGATTTTTGAAATCAATGACTCGCTTCCAACTGTCCAGGGCAGCAAATCTAAAGTAAATCTCAATGGTATAAGACCCGCCCAAAAAGCCTTTAGCCATACGGTTGTCAAACTGTAATCCTGCATTTTTCTCAAAAGAATAAACTGTTCGTTTGGCATTTTTAAGCTCTGGAAGTTTCTCTTCTTGATACACGCCGGGTTGACCAAGTGGCTTTAAACTGGGAAGTTCACCCGATTCCTCTTCCAGCGTTTTATCAAAACGATACACACCTACACGTTGAGCCTGTGTACTAAACACCCACCCTAAAACTGCCACCACCAAAAAGAGAAAACAACGCATAGAATAGAGTAAATTTGCGAATTAGGAACGATTGATGAGGCGATTTATGTTCCAAATTTAGAAAAATATAGTCAAAGTAGCCCATAGTTTACAGTCCACAGTTTATAGTAATTTATTAAACTTACCTCATTTCTTATGATGAAACAGGGAGTAGAAACCCGCGAAGTGTGGCTTCGTGGCCCGTTGCCCAATATTCCTGCCTTGTTGCAACCCGTTGCTCATGCGCTTTTACAAGCGCGCGAAGAAGTGGCGACTTTAGGTAATAATTTCCCAGATGATCAATTATGGGCGCGCCCCGCAGGAATGGCATCGGTGGGATTTCATTTACAACATTTGACAGGCGTACTCGACCGGCTTTTTACGTATGCACGTGCTGAATCATTAAACACTGTGCAGTTGCAATGGCTTGCCAATGAAGGGAAATCTTACGGTAGTGCCTCATTTGAGGTTTTGTTCCAACTGTTTAGTCAACAAATAGATAAGGCGTTAAAACAAATTCAAAACACTGATCCCGAAACCCTCACAGAAATACGAGGAGTAGGACGTGCGCAAATACCCTCTACCGTATTGGGTTTGCTGTTTCATGCGGCAGAACATACCCAAAGACATGTGGGACAACTGCTTGTGACAGTAGGTATATGTAGAAGTGGAATATAAGTAGAAAACGTAGTTAATTCATATTTCGCATTTTAAGGTTGGAAGTAAATCACTTTCAACCTTTTTTATTTTTTAGCTGGAAAGATTATTTTATTTGTTGACTCAATAAGAGCATACGAGTGTGGAGTGCAAACAGATAAAGTGCAATAAAGGGGCCTAAGTCAAACAAACCACTATCGATTGGTGGGATTGGGAAGGTGTAAACATTGAACACCATCAGCGCAATTCCCAAAACCCCTCCTATCACTCCCCACCATTTGAGAGCAGCAATGCGTTGGGTAGAGAAAAGAAAAAGCACCAAATAAGTACCGATAAACATATCCCAGGCTACGTCCATTCCCATGTCTATTACTCGAATAGATTCTTTTATAAGTTTCAAAATAGCTTGATTAGAAATGTCCGCAGCAGGTTTGACTTCAATTTGCACTGCTAATTGGGCTGATAGAAAAATAGCACAAATGGTAAAGGCAATGCTCCCGAACGTAAAGCTCAATGTATTGGCATAGGAAGGTGACTGAATGGCAATGTATTCTTTCAATGAAAAAATAGCTGCAATTCCGAATAGAGAAAAGAACATTGCCAGTAAAAAAGTGAGCGAATTGGGTAAATCAAAAAAGGCAATAGTTAAATAAGAAAGAATAGATAACATTCCCGATAAGGCTCCAGAGCGAACCAAGGATTGAACGGATGGAGTGTTTGTCATGACTAATAGTAATAGTAAGTAGCCACCAAAATTATTTTGTCAGAATCAATTGGGCAATAAAATAAGCCTAAAGTGTTGGTTTAGGTAGGTAAGGCGTTGATTTTTAAAGTTAAGGCTGAATGACGTGAAATTAGCGTAACCTCATGTGTACAATAGGATAAGGCTTCCCCAATCCGTCTAGCTCAGAGCGGCTGACAATTTCAAAACCCATGCGCTCATAAAATCCTACTGCTTGTGGGTTTTGCTCATTTACATCTACTTTTTTTACCTTCAAATCGTTGATGGCGTGGAGGACAAAGAGCTTTCCGATGCCTTTGTTTCGTGCATCGGGATGAAGAAATAGCATTTCAAGGCCATCTTCATGAATCCCCATAAAGCCCCGAATTTGGCCTGATGCGTCTTTGACGCAGGTCAGATACACTGCTTCTAAATATTCGTTCAGAATCAACGGTTTGAAATAGAGAATATCGGCTTCGGGCAAAAAATGATGCGTGGCTCGTACGGATGCCTCCCATACTTCAACAATTTCGGGATATTCATTGGGAGAAACGCCTTCAATGACGATTGGGGTAGAAAATAATGGGGGATTCATAAAATTTGCTGTTTCTAAAACGAATATCAAATGTCAACACTCTTCTTCATTTATGAAATGTTTTGAGGAAATTTGTCTTAACAATACGGTGTTCACTTATTTTTGTTGTCAAGTATTCCTTTTCTTAAACACTTCATCTGACATGATGCGTCTTTTTGCATTTGCTTTTTTATTTATTTCTTCCGCTTTACAGGCTCAACTTGCAGCTCCTTCTTTAAAAATCAGTTGGGAAATTATTGAAAACAACCACCAAGGAAAATCCGCTTCGCTGACGGCTTTTACCATCACTAATACGGGTAAAAAAGTACTTCCTAAAAGCGGCTGGAGTTTGTATTTCAATTTCGTTCGCAAAGTAGATACCACTTTGTCAGCAGATTTAAAAATCCGCCATGTCAATGGTGATTTATTTCAATTAATACCAACCGCCACTTTTCAAGGATTGAAAGCAGGAGCTTCTTTGAAAGTTGAATTTGTGTCTGAAGCCTGGGTTATCAATTTTACAGATGGCCCCGCTGGTTTGTATTGGGTATGGGATCAGCAGCCTGCCAAAGGCTACTCACTCACCGATTATTCTATTAAACCTTCTACGCAATTGCGTCAGTTTCAGCGATTTGCGGGAGATAATCTTGGGGTGATTACCCCCGAAAAGACGTTTGTTCAAAACAAAGTCATTCAAAATATTGATGAAAAAGACCTCCCCAAAATAATTCCCAGCCCCCAACAATACCGTGAAAGAGGAACCCCTTTTGTGATAACGCCTCAAACAGAATTGGTTGTACCTGCCGAATTGAAAGAAGAAGCTGCTTTTTTGAACTCGCAATTGAGCGAAATGTTGGGAAAAACCCTGCCAACAACTAATGGAAAATCAAACACAACAACGGCCATTGTATTTCGGATTGAAAATATGCCCAAAGAAGCGTATCGGTTGATGGTCAATGAAAAAGGAATTGAAATTATGGCTTCTGACCCAGTAGGCGCTTTTTATGGGGTTCAATCGTTGTTGGCTTTACTACCTCCGTACTCATGGGCAAAAACACAGACGAGTCTAACGGTGACAGGTGTAGAAGTAAGCGACCAACCGCGTTTTGGACATCGAGCCATTATGTTGGATGTGGCTCGTCATTTCCATTCTAAAAAACAACTGCTGAAACTGCTCGATTTAATGGGTTTTTATAAACTCAACGTGCTTCATCTACACTTTTCAGATGATGAGGGTTGGCGTTTGGAAATACCTTCTTTGCCTGAATTAACGCAAGTAGGAGCCATGCGAGGCCATTCTGATTTGCCGCTCAAAAGCCTTCCGCCAGCCTATGGTTCAGGGCCAGATGCTGCGAGCAGCGCAGGTAGTGGTTATTACAGCCGAATGGAATTTGTCGAAATATTGGG
>JBDHXS010000217.1:0-9605 GCA_039810845.1 Runella sp.
TCACCTCTTTGTGTGCTGCCAAAACATTGTGATATTTCGCAAAAATCATGGCATATTTGGGAATTTCCCTTTTCATTTCCAGAATATGGGTTCTGAAATTATGCCCTACACAAATGATTTTTTTGGGTTCATGTACCGCTGGTAAAAACTCAATACGGTCGTCAATCATCTTAAATGCCTTACCCTCTGCTAATAATTGTTCAGCATTTGCACTATCAACCGCCGCTTTGAAAGATACTTTCGTCGCTGCATCGGCATTAATCCATTCCAAGGTATTTTGGATATTCAAGCCCAAGGTCTGTACATCAATGACGATGTCGCCTTTTACAACGGCAAACGCATTTTTGCCTTCTATTTTGATGTTTGCTAATTTCATTTTTTTTAATTTTTTGATGAGGACACAGACCATCTGTGTTCCATCATTTTTTAGGTTTTAAAATACGCTTTTTACTTCTTGATGTCCACCATTTTCGGTGTAGGCTTGTTCACGGTATTTGTCCAATGCCTCCATCGTTGGGCGGTCGTTGATACTAAACAATATGGCTCGTTCGTCAGACGATGTATTTACGTGTTCGTGCAATTTCCAGTTGGGTATCACAAATAAATCACCCTTTTTCCAGTCGAAACGCACACCATCTATTACCGAATACCCACTCCCTTCAAATACAAAATAAACCGTACTGCACACTTCCTGGTGGGCTTGGGTATGCACACCTGGGCGAAGCATTTGAATCCAACAACTAAACGTTTTCATGACAGGATTGCCTGTCAGTGGATTGATATATTCCAAAGCAATATCATCAAACGGACTTGATGCTCCGCTTTTTTCTAAGTTCAAAAGAGCCTGCTCGGTTCTTGACCACTTAAAGGTACTAATCGGCGGATAAATAGGTTTTTCGCGTTCCCAGGCGGGTTTCATGGTGCCTGAGCCGTATTTTAAAAGGCTAAAGTTTCTGATGGCCTTTACTTCTTGTACGTCATTTTTGTTATGCTCAAAGAAATTAGCATTCAGATAACGAGTCAACGGAATATCCAAACCGTCAATCCAGATAGCTCTTTCGTCGGAATCACTACCATGGTCGTGCCAAAGCAAGGGTGGATTCAACACCAAATCACCTTTTTCGAGATACACTCTATCGCCTTCTACGGTGCTGTAACTGCCTGCACCATCCACAATAAATCGAATGGCTTGAGGGGTATGCCGATGGGCTGGCGCTACTTCTTTGCCGTTGAGCCATTGTACTGCCATCCAAAGTGTTTCGGTGGCGAAAGGCATTCCGCCCAGCCCAGGATTCGCCAAGGCTATTGCGCGTCTGTCGCCGCCTCTGTCGAGGGTGATGAGTTCGCCAGCTTCTTCGGCCAATTGATAGATTTCATCCCATTTCCAGAGATAGGCAATTGATTTGGGTTTGGGCGTATGAGGCATTATATCGCTTTCGAGTGTCCAAAGCGGTTGCAGATTTGCGTTGTTGAAATTTTGAAGCAATTCTTCAATTCGGTTTTCTTTTGTCATGTCTAATTTTCTTTTTTATAATCCACAAAAAGCACAGCTACCGCCGAAATAGCCGCTGCCAAAGCAAATGCATAGAAATTTTGCTCGAAAGGCAGTTTCCAACTTACCAAAACTCCACCCAAAATAGGGCCAACAATTGCCCCAATACGTCCGATACCCAATGCCCAACCGAAACCCGTAGGACGTAGCAGTATTGGATAATATTGCGCTACCAATGTATTCATAACTATCTGATTTCCAGAAGTAGTAGCACCTGAAACAAACATCAAGATATATAACAAAAAAGAAGAAGTATAACCCAAAGCGGCAATAACAACAGCCGCTACGATAAAAAAAGTAATCACCGTTTTCTTAGCATCAAACTTATCGGCCAATCGTCCTCCCAATATGGCTCCAACCACCGCTCCCGAATGATATACCAGCAAAAAGGTTAGGCTCAGGCTCAAATTATCTTTGTATTCGGGCTTGGTCATGATAAGCTTAGTGAGCCACGAACTCACGCCATAAATTACCAACAAACAGCAGAAAAAGGCAATCCAAAACATAAGCGTACTCACCAAACGCTTATTTTTGAACAAATCGGTCAGGTTTGTGCTATTGGCTACTGTCTGCGAGATTTCTAAAACAGTGTCGTTTTCGGACGAATAGTGAGGGTCTAAGTTTGATAAGATGCTATTGGCTTTATCTCTTTGACCTGTTTTTACTAAAAAATTGAGCGATTCGGGTAATGCCTTAAAAATGAGTGGTAGTAAAAGAAGGGGTATAATGCCTACATAAAAAACAGCTTGCCAGCCAAAATTGGGAATGAGGTACATACCCGCCAACACCGAAAAAATTCCACCAATGGCATAACCGCTAAACATAATGGTTACGAGCGTATTACGGATATTTTTAGGAGCATACTCTGCCATTAACGCCACCGTATTGGGCATTACACCGCCAATACCTACACCTGCAATAAACCTAAAAACGGCAAATAAAGTAGGTGTTTGGGCGAATCCGCACAGAAAGGTGAAGGTACTAAACAATAAAATACACGTAATGATGGCTTTTTTTAAGCCTATTCGATTGCCAATAGTACCAAACAAAAAGGCCCCGAACATCATCCCAAACAATGCATACGAAGCCAAACTGCCCGCCTCTACGGGTGTTAAGTCCCATTCTTTCATCAAAATAGGCAAAACCGTGCCGTAAATACCTAAATCGTAACCATCGAAAATGATGATAAAGGCTGTCCAAAACAATACTTTTTTGTGAAAAGCACTAAATCGGGCATTGTCTAAGAAGGGTTGAATGTTTACCTTGTTCATTTGGGGTTCGGTTACAATCTATCATGGATTTGTCAGTAGAGCTACTGGCAAAGTCAAGCAAGAAAATTGGTAATTTTCAGCTATTTTTTATGGAAATGCAAAGAAATGCACTTTACAAAAAAAGTAATTAGGACTTTTTGTTTGATTTTAGGATAAATCAAACATGAAAGAAAAAAGCAGGAGGTTTAGATTTTTATGCCGTGTTTTTCACGAAATTCTTTGGGGGTTAACCCAGTTTTTTTTCTAAATAGGCGTGAAAAGTAAGCCGTATCGTCGCAGTGGAGTTGATAGGCTATTTCTGTAATAGTCTTATCAAAGCTGGTCAATTCTTTTTGGGCTTCGAGTATGAAATAACTCAGGATAATGTCTTTGGGCGACTCGTTGGTAATTTTGTGCGTGATGCGGTTGAGATGTCCTTCCGAAATACCTAAATCAGAGGCATAAGATTTTACAGTTTTCTTAAACGTATACTCCGATTTAATGAGGTTAATAAACCGCCGAAAATAAATTTTACTGGTATTATCAGGGTTTGTGACCGTTATTAAAGCAAGGTTTTTCTTTGAAATTCGATGAAGTGCTACAATCAGAATATTAACCAAATTTTGTAGCATAACCGACTTTCCAGGCAGGTTTTGATTAAATTCGGCTACAATTTTTTTCATCAACAAAAACACTTCTTCCGTGGCTTCATCTTCTTTCAGGTGTTCAATATGAATGGTGTCTAACTCCATCACAATGTCGGCGTCTTTTTTCAGGATATTTTCTAAAAATAGGTCAGATAGGTTAATAATCCACCCTCGACAATCATCGGAATTGGTGAGTCCATGTACTACGTTTTTAGGAATCGTGAAAAAGGCAGGGGCAGTAATTTCAGCAATATTTTCTTCGTATTCAAGGCTGGTAGTGCCTTCTTCTAAAATAAACCCTTGAAAAAAATTATGGGCGTGTGGGCGAACTTCTTTCACGAAGGTTTTATCTACAAAAGGAAATGCGGTAACCTGAATCAAGCCACCTTCAAAATCAATGGAATGTTGTTGATAATTTCCTTTGTAGTAGATTTTCTTAGACATGTGGGTTGCTTCCGAATTTTAGGTCTAAAATAGTACCGTTCGTTTGTAAATAACTACAATCTACTTTAATTCTGCTTCAAGGTATCTATAAATCGTTTAATTACTTAAAACGAAATCACATAATTAGTCATAAAAATGTAATTTTTACTTCCTCACCACCTTCAAATCCTTAAAATAACCCTCTGTCCAATTACCCACCCAAAGCCCAATACTACCTGAGTTGTCAGCTCCAAGTTTCAAATCGTTCACAATCAAAGAGGGTTGTTTGGCATTGTTGACAAACAGTTTTGCTTTTTGTCCTTCTACTTCTATTCTCAGCGTAATCCACTCATTTAAAGCCATGTCGGCGTAGGATTCGTATTTTTCGGGTTCGGTTTTGCGTAATTTATCAAAACGATAATCAGGAAAAGCAAAATACTGAATGCTGTGGTTTCTACGAATTTGGTCGTCGGCTCTGCCATTCGTCGGGCGAATATAGATACTTTCAAATTTTTCGTTTTTCTCTCCGATTCTGAAAGCCATTCCGATAAAACCTCTTGAAGATGGCGGAGCATTTTTTTGTAAACGACTCAATACTTTTACCTCGATTGTTCCATTTTTGAAGTCAGTCCCTTTTATTTTCACAATCGTAGCCTCGTCTGTTCCTTTGATGGTTGTGTCTGCATCAACTTTTACTATGTCTTTTCCTTCTATTTTCACAAAAGACAAATGCACTTGATTAGCTTCGAGATTTTCTTTGCTCATCGTAATAGTTTGGGCCAAAACGCCTTCAAAAACAGCAAATAGGCAAATCAATAATTGTAACTTTTTCATCTGACAATTAGGTTAAATATCATTTACTTTCTCGCTTTCTTTCTTCTCTTTTAATGCTCGTTTGGTCACTTTCAAGTCTTTGAAATAACCTATCGTACCAATATCTACATACAAACCAACAGAACCTTTTTTGGTCTTACCCAGCATTTTATCTACAATAAACGATGAATACTTCATGTGATTGACAAACATTTCTGCCGACTCGCCATTGACTTCAATTCGCATCGTAATCCACTCATTCAATGCCACAGGGGCCGAACCTTCATACTTGAAAGGAGCTATCTTTCGCAAGGTATCAAATTTGAAGTTAGGGTAGGAAAAATATTGTACCGTATGATTTCTAAACAATTGGTTATCAACTCTTCCAACTTTGGGACGTACATAAATGGACTCCCATGCGGAATCATCCTCTTTAATTCTGAAATATACGCCAATAAACCCTGCAATGCCTGGATAAGGCGCAGGATTTTGCAATTGACTGTACATTTTGACTTCAATGGTGCCGTTTTCAAAATCATCCAAGTCAAGTAGCCGAGCATAATGACGGTCATCAACGGTCGCTTCTAAATTTTTTTCATCAAACGGAAGTGCCTTTAAATCACGCTCGATTTTCAATGCTTTTTTGCCTTGAAACGCAATGACAGAGCCGGTAACATTGTGTAGTTCAAAGGCTTGTTTGCCGAGTGTTAGTTTTTGACCAAAACTTTCAAACGTAAGAAGGAAAATGAAGGCGATAGCTAAATATTTTTTCATTCTTTTAAGATTTGTAAAATGCCACGAATGCACGAATCAAAAATCATTCGTGGCAATGTAGGATTAAAACAATTTTTCTTGGGGAGGCTTCACACCCGCTAAATGCGAGGAAAGGTTAATGGCTCACTGGAACTGCCAGAATGCTTTTTTGGGCTTCGGCCAACGCGACGGTTTTTCCCAAGGCACCGAACTCGTGCAAGTCGCCGAATACTTCGATGCGAATAGATTGGTCTAATCCTCCTACTCGTACAGGTGTAAAGCCATTGTCTCGAATCAAGCCTTCTACTGATTCGTTGATGCTCGGTTCGTCTGTGGCATAAAACAACACCGCCGATTCGGGTTGTTGGTTTGTGGCATTGGCCAACGACGCTGCACCAAGCGTACCCAGCGCTTTGGCAAGTGTTGCTCCTTTGGGCAATAACGAAGCATTGATTTGACCCGCAGACTCATTCTCGCCAATGATTTTATCGAAACCACCCTTTTCATTGGGTGCTATCGGATTTGAAGGGTCAATAACTATCTTTCCTTGAAGCAGTGCCTCATATTGATAGAAAACCTCTTTGATGGCACTAAACCAAACTGCTAAAACGATGATGTCGGCTTCTTTGATGGCTTCGCCGATACTCAGAGGCTTTGCCAACGCCCCCAGTTGGGCTGCAAGATTGTTGGCTTTTTCGAGGTTTCTGTCTGCAATAATGACCGCCCGATTGTTATTAACCAGATTTTTAGCCACGACTTGACCAATATTGCCAAGCCCGATTACAGCTATTTTTGAAGGTGTTGTTGTTTGCATTGTCGTAGTTTTTTGATGACGATTTGACAATGCAAAACTACGATGGGCGAACCGTCCACACCCTTAATCTATCATAAGAAATAGCCTTAAACTATATTAAGGGTAAAGCTCATTTTTTGCTTAAATCTTTGCGAACTTTGCTCAGAAACTCAGGTGTAATTCCCAGATAAGAAGCTATTTGTGTATTGGGGAGGCGGTTGGAAAGGTGAGGATATTGCTCCAAAAAGCTTAGATAACGCTCTTGGGCAGTAGAACTAAAGGTCTGTAAAACCCGATTTTGCAGCTCTACAAACTTGTTTTCGATAAGCACTTTAAATATACGGTCGAGTTTAGGGATATTTCTGTACAAAAAATACAACTCCTGTTGTTCAATCTGCATTATTTCGGCAGGTTCAATGGCTTCAATGAATAATTTACTGGGCTTTTGGGAATGAAAACTCCCCATGTCCGAAATCCAATCTCCTTCGGCAGCAAACTGTATGTTGTGCTCGTAGCCTTTGTCATCCAAGCCGTACATTCTGAAACAGCCTGCCACCACAAACGAATAATATTTGCATACAAAACCTTCTTGCAGTATCATTTGGCGACGCTTGACGTTACGCTGGGTTACTTTACTTTCAATGAGCCTTATTTCTTCTTCACTGAGAGGAAGATAATGCTGGAAATGAGTAATCAGCGCTTGCATAACCTTTGGAGATAGGGGTTTCGTATTAAAATACGGGCAAATTTAAAGCGGCGATTTCGAATCCATCATTCTTTATCAATTTTATACAACCTGCCCCCGTCGGTAATCGCATAAAGTGCGCCATCCGTTCCTTGAGTAAGATCCCGAAAACGCTGTCCTTCGGTAGTAAGAAGTCTTTCTTCTCCCGTGACCTTATTATTCGTAATCACCAGTCTGGCAATGTGTTGACCACTCAACGCCCCTACAAAAAGGTTGTTTTGCCATTCGGGAATGCGATTTCCTTTGTAGAACGTCATTCCGCTGGGCGATATAACAGGATCCCAATAATAAGCTGGCTGTTCCATTCCATTTTGTTGTTGAATGCCCGAACCAATGGTTTGTCCACCGTATTCAATACCGTACGTAATGGTAGGCCAACCGTAATTTGCTCCTGGCAGCACCCGATTGATTTCATCACCGCCACGAGGGCCGTGTTCGCTTTGCCACAATTCTCCTGTTGTTGGATGTAATGCAATGCCTTGCGGATTGCGGTGGCCAATGCTAAATAACTCAGGCAGTGCGCCCGCTGCGTTGAAAGTGGGATTGCCCGAAGCAGGGCCGCCGTCAGTTGTGATGCGAATAATTTTTCCTAAAGCCCCCGAAACCGATTGCGACAGCGGACGAGTAGCTGAGTTAGAGCGTTCGCCCGTACTGACCAGTAAATGTCCCGTTTTATCAAACAAAATGCGGCCACCATAATGCAAGGTACTGTTTGCCGCAGGATTTGCTCGGTAAATGACGGTTGCATTTTCAATAGCCGCTTCACCCGTCGCCAATTTCCCTTTGGCTACCGCCGTCACTGTTCCCCCCGTTACATTTTCCGAAAATACCCAATAAACCATTCGGTCGGTGGCAAACGACGGCGAAACGCATACCCCAAGTAAGCCCCCTTGCCCGCCTGCGTTGACGGTTGGAATACCCGTAATGGGCGCGCTGACCGTTCCCGAAGCCGTAACGATTCGCATCCTTCCCGATTTTTCGGTGACCAACAATCGCCCATCGGGCAGCGACGTAATGCCCCAAGGCGCACTAAGCGAAGAGGTGAGAAGGGTAGCTTTATAAGGCGTGGTTGTTTTCACTCCTCCAGCCCGAGTTTGTCCCAAAAAGGCGGGTTTATAGCTCGTATTGGCAGGATTGGTTTCAACGGGTTGCAAAGCGACGGGAAGTTCGGGCTCAGCCACGTTCGCCGTGGTTCCGTCATCGTTTTGTTTTTCCGTACAAGCACTTATTGAACTGAGTGTGACAGGAATGATAGCGAGTGGTGAGGTGGTTTTCATGTTCGTTAATTTTAAAGTAAAACCAGAATCATGTTTTGGTATATTAACGATAGTAACGATGAGCTTGTTTGATTTAGTGATTGATAGGAAGGAAAATTATGAGATTTCAATCATTCCTTCACCTCAAAACTCACCGTCACCTCCCCCGCCCCAAGTGCCGCTTGGAGTCCTGTGATATCGTCAATTTTACCAATTTTGGTGTAGCTGTATGAAGTGCTAAAACCTTTGTAGAACAACACCAACGTTCGAGAACCATACAGCATCAAATCTCCCACCTGAATACTCGGCGGCACAGCGGCGTTGGTTGGTAATGCCTTTGGCAAATCGGCGTATTTTTCGTTGTTATTCAACTCTATCATATTAATAGTCAACGGCAATTGAGCCACAAAAGCTTTGGACGTGGCATTATCGACAAGGGTTGCCGTGAAGGTTTTATTACCGATTTTTATCTGTATTTTAGGGATTGATACAACGGAGGTAGGTGGTTCAATCATCGTAGATTCGGGTTCACTTTGGATGCTTTCTGATTTACAAGCCGTTGAAACAAAAAGTGTACTAAAAAGGAGGTAAGTTAGTATTTTCATTTTTGTGTTAGTTTAAATGTTCTTGAGTTCTTTGGCAGGTACTCCTCCCACTATGGTGTTTGGAGCTACGTCTTTTGTCACAACTGCCCCCGCGGCCACAATCGAATTTTCTCCAATTGTGACCCCAGGTAAAATCGTTGCATTGGCTCCAATCCAAACATTTCGTTTAATAGTTACCGATTTTAGGTCGAGCGATTTACGTTTGGTAGGGTCAATTGGGTGGTTTTCGGTAACAATACAGACTTGAGGGCCAATCAGCACATCGTCTTCAATCATAATTCCGCCGAGGTCGAGAAAGGTACATCCGTG
This sequence comes from Runella sp., assembly GCA_039810845.1. Taxonomy (GTDB): domain Bacteria; phylum Bacteroidota; class Bacteroidia; order Cytophagales; family Spirosomataceae; genus Runella. Next base: position 9,147 of record JBDHXS010000217.1, read on the forward strand.
ATTGATAAATACATTTTTTCCCAACTGAATATGTTGTCCAAAATTGGTATGAAAAGGTACAAAAACGGTGGTACTGGAATCAATCTGTTTCCCAATGATTTCGCTCAATCGCTCCCTTATTTGCGCTGTATCGGTAGAGTTATTAAGAGCAGGATTCAGTTTCAAGGTTCGATTTACCTTCTCCCACATATCGGGCAATTGGGGGTCGTCAGCGGGAATGACTCCCCCTGACAGCATTCGTTCAAATAGGCTTTTCTGCGAATTCATTCACCTAAGTTGTCTAAATTAAAAGGCATTTTTTTCAATCGAATGCCCGTTGCTGCAAATATGGCATTGGCCAATGCAGGAGCCACGGGAGGAAGACCTGGTTCACCCACGCCTTTAATGGTTGTCCCCCCTTCTGCCAAAATATGGACTTCAACTTTGGGCGCCTCGTTGATCCTCAGCACAGGGTTGTCA
>JBDHXS010000218.1:0-9588 GCA_039810845.1 Runella sp.
TTAGGTTCGATTTCGTCAGGTACCCACCGCAAGCGCTCCATATTAAGCATGATTTGGCGAATACGCTCACTGACGGGGCGGTTGAGTTCTGTCAGGGTTTTTTCGTCTATTTTTCCATTTTCAGCCAATCCCATACGGTGTTGAAAACGCTTGATTCCTGCTGTTAGTGAATCATTAAAAACGATTGTGCTATCAAATTGCTTTAAATCCCCCAACAAAACCAGCGTTTTCTTTACGCCTAACAACGACGAATCGCTATCACCTTGCTTCCACGCTTTTTTAGGAAGGGTTATTTCTACCCATCCCCCTTGCTTTTCGATGGTGCGATAATAGCGTAATTTTTCTTTCAATAGAGTGTAGTATTGGTTGACTGGCTCACGAATGGGTTTTCCTTTCGCTGACACCAATGTATCAAGCAGTGCTTGGTAATTTTTCTTTTTTCGGGGTATAAACCAATCTAAATCCAGTGGGTCTTTGACACTGCCCGTATAGGCTTTGTCGGTGTATTTGAAGAAGGAAGTAGTGAGTAGCAGTTCCAATAGTTGTGCATTTTTGGGAGTTGCCAAAAACTTTTTTCCTTTTGCCTGTGCTTCTTGTAAGAGTGTATCTATCTGGACATTATACAAACTGCTGTCGGCAAAGTCGCTGATATATGCTTCACGTTGTTGATTGAAATTAAGAGCGGCAGTGGTTAAGGTATTTTCACTAAACCATGCGTATTGATAAGACCTTTGCCGATAAAACGCGCTTACCTCTTTTTGGATGCTGTCTGGTACCAAATGGATTTGGTAAAATGCCGCCAAAACCGTACTGTCGAGAATAAGCGTCGTAAAGTTTTGGGTAGAATAAATAGTCGAATCAGGAGCAAAAGCAACTTGAGGTTCTTCTTTTTGGCGAAATTGATAATAAACTACGGCGCTGATAATGGTAATGATTCCCACGCCGATGGCGATATGTGGCCAATATTTCTTCAGATTTTCTTTCATTCGAGGATTGGTTTACTCCAATCGCAAAGCTAATTATTTCCGCCAACTACTTCACTACTCCACTCTGTCTTACATTTTTTCCTGTACGTTTGGTGATGTCATCGCCTAAATCTTCGCGGGCTTCTTCGGCTACTTTTTGAAGTTCGGCCAAAATATCGGGATAGATTTCTTTCACATCGTAGCGTTCGGCAGGGTCGCGGCGGAGGTCATACAACGCCAATGGGAAAGGATTGTTTTCAGGAGCTTTTCCTGGAAATCCATCATTGCCAGGCATTTGCCCTTCGTAGCTGCGGCCTTCATGCGGCAAAACGAGTTTCCAATCGTCGCGACGAACGGCTTCGAGGTTGTTGCGACGGTAGTAATAATAAAAATATTTTCGCGGAGCAACATCCATATCGCCTTTTAAAAGCGGCAGAATATCAACGCCGTCAATCTTTTTTGTAGGAAGCTGTGTACCGCAGATGTTGGCAATGGTGGGCAATAAATCAATCGTAGAAGTAAGTTTGTTACAAACGATGCCTTCGGGTGTAATACCTTTCCAACGAACAATGCACGGAACACGTTGACCTCCTTCAAAACTCGTTCCTTTGCCTTCCCGTAAACCTCCCGACGACCCTGCATGATTGCCAAAATTGAGCCAAGGGCCGTTGTCGCTCGTAAAAATCACAACCGTATTTTTATCTAAACCACTTTCTTTGAGTGCTTTCATAATTTCACCCACCGACCAGTCAATCTCCATCAATACATCTCCATAAGTGCCTTGTTTGCTTTTTCCTTTAAACTTAGCCGATGCCGCAATAGGCACGTGTGGCATAGAGTGAGGGAGATAAATGAAAAAAGGACTTTTCTTGTGTTTGTTGATAAAACTTACGGCGCGTTCAGTATAAATCCCAGTCAGTTTTGCTTGGTCGTCAAGGGTTTTGATTTCTTGCAGGGTATCGCTGTTGTGCAAAAGTGGCAAAAAAGGGTTTCTCTTTCTGCGGTTGGTATCAGCGGTAGGCTTACCATCGTAGCCAACAGGCCACATGTCGTTGGAATAAGGAAGACCTATATATTCATCAAAGCCCTGTTTGGTAGGCAAAAATTCTGGACGATCACCCAAATGCCATTTCCCAAATATACCCGTAGCGTAGCCTTTTTCTTTCAACAATTCGGCAATCGTGGTTTCGTCGGGGTTTAGCCCTACTTTGGCATTGGGAAACAAAGCTCCCGAAATACCAACTCGATTGGGATAACATCCTGTCATCAAAGCAGCTCGTGAGGCGCTGCAAACGGCTTGCGCGGACAGAAAATTGGTAAAACGAACTCCTTCACTCGCCAGTTTGTCAAGATTGGGCGTACGGTACTGCAGCGCTCCGTAGCAACTCAAATCGCCGTAGCCCATATCGTCCATAAAAATCAAAATGATATTGGGCGGAGTGGCTTTAGGAGTTTTTTCAGTGTTTAAAAATTGAAAAGCTGAGATAATCGCAACAATGCTTACACTTAGTAGAAAGATAGATAACTTCTTCATGTTATTTGCCATTATTTTATGGACGCAAAACTCTACGTGCCCTAACTTAGTTTTTTACTTCAAATTTAGGATTTACAAATTCCCATTCTCGAACGTGCGAGGGCTGGTGTTCGCGCTTGACTATTTCGTCAAATTCTTTGGCAAGCTCAGGATGAGTCGATGCAAGGTTGGTGCGCTCGCTAAGGTCATCTTTTAAATTGTAAATTTCCCAAGCCGTTACAGGATTTGTTTTTACATTTCGTTTTACACCCTTCCAGTCTCCTTTTCGGATGGCCAATTGGCCGCCATTTTCAGGGTATTCAATGTAGATATATGCGTGTTGCTTTTGCGTGTTTTTATTGAGTAGTGTAGGTAAAAAAGAAATTCCGTCGGTAGGATATAGCGGTTTTACGCTCAATAGTTCAGCAAAAGTAGCCATCACATCGTATTGAGCCGAAATATGGTCAGTAGTTTGTCCAGCTTTAATTTTATTTTTCCAATACGCAATCATCGGAATACGAATGCCTCCTTCATAAACATCCATTTTCAAACCACGAAGTTTGCCAACACTTTCAAAAAACGGCGCGTCCACCTGTTTGACAAAGGTTGCTCCGTTATCGCTCGAAAATAGAATAATGGTATTTTCCTCCAGTCCCTGTTTTTTTACCAAATCCCAAATAATGCCCACCTGTGTGTCAAGGTAAGTAATCATGGCCGCGTAAGTAGAATAGGGATAACGTGTTGAAGCATAGCCTCCCTGCCCACGATACGGTTTTTCTTCAAACTGTCCGATGTACTCTTTTACCGCTTCGGTAGGAGCTTGGAGCGAAAGGTGAGGCAGGGTATAAGGCAGATACAGAAAAAAAGGCTTGTTTTTGTTTTGAGTAATAAAGCCCGTTGCTTCTTCGGTCATTTTATCAATAGCGTAGTCTTTTCCAACATAATATTCATAGTTTTCATCACCCTCCGCCATCGGTTTATGAACGCGAATGAATGGATTATTAAGCGACACTTTCTCCCCATTTTTCCATAGGTGAGTTGGGTAAAAATTATGTGATTGCTTCTGACAAAGCAGTCCATAGAAAAAATCAAAGCCCTGCTGATTGGGGTTGCCAGTCGTATTTGCCATTCCCATTCCCCATTTGCCAACGGCTCCTGTTTTGTAGCCTGCTTTCTGAAAAAGATGACCCAATGTGAAAGCTCCTTCGTTGAGTGGCATTTGGCCTCCTTCTTTGTCATCTTCAAAGCCTCCCAATTCATAATTGCCGCGAATGTAAGTATGGCCCGTATGGCGTCCTGTCATAAGTCCGCAGCGTGAAGGGGCACATACGGGAGCAGAAGAGTAATGTTGGGTAAAACGCATTCCGCCCGCTGCCAAGCGGTCCAAGTTGGGCGTTTTTATTTTCTTTTGGCCATAACAACCCAATTCGCCATAGCCAAGGTCATCGGCGTAAATATAAATTACGTTGGGTTTGCCCGTTGTCTTTTGGGCATAGATTAAATTTGAAGAAAAAAAGAGCGTTAAAAGAAAGAGCCGTTGCATAGTTATAAATAAAAAGAGAGAATGCTTTTCTATAAAAGGGTAAAGTTGTTGAAATCTAAGCAAATGCAATAAGCCTTCGACAGCCAATCGAAGGCTTATTGCATTTTGTGATCTGACGTTCTGTCAGATCCGAAGAACTGTACACTAAAATTATTTTGCTCAGAGGTTCTGTCAGGCCCGAACCCTACACTCTAATTATTTCAATCCCAATAGGAATCCAATCGTAAAGTTAGCATCCCAATCGAAGACGAATGTCTTACAACCAGTTGCATCAGCGATGGCTTTGTAAATGTTACCACCTGCTTTTGATTTTGCTTTGTCCAATTTATAAGCTTCGGCAGCTTTCAAGACAGTATAGCGTTCTTTGCCATTACGAACTTCCTTGGCTAAATCGTATGGAACCCCTCCAATGATAAAACAAATATCCCTTTTGGAAGTGGGGACTTGTTTGGCAAGTGCGCCTACCTCTTCGTACACTTTATCGTCCGAAGTACCTTTTTCGTAGTATTTGGCACCATAGGTTTCTATGTTTTTGATAGCTCCACCTTCAGTCCAAGCGATTTTGGTATTGCCCGAACCAATGTCCGTAAAGAAACCTTTACTTTTAAACGAAGAAGGAAGCGTGCACGTAAGTCCCAATGAACCTTCTTGATCGGGTGTAACGGTATTGACCATATAGCCCATGTCTTTCAGCACCTTAATGATTTTGAGTGTTACGTCTGCTTTTTGTGCACCCGAGCTTACTACAAAATGAATGTTTTTTCCATTTACCCCGTGGTCAATCATGCCACTAATGTATTTTTTGAGTCCAACACGGATATCGTAATCAGAAGCCATGTTTTCGATGACCATGCTGTTACCAAATTCAGCTTTTTCGAGTTTCCAATTTTTGTCTTTATCAATATTGACAACAAAAGAGTTGAAACCACTTGCGCCAAGTTCTACCACGCCTTTCAAAGTGCCGTCCACGGGTTCAGGGGCGGTATAGGAAAATGCTCCAGTTTCAGTACTTGTGTCAGCGGATTCGCTACTTTCGGCATTGCCGTCAGAAGACGCTACATTTTCCTCCGCTGAGCTTGAAGGCCCTCCTTCTGGCGATTTTGTGGAGAGTTCGGTGCTTACTTTGCTATCGTTTGGATTGGGACCAAAAAAGTAGTAGCCAGCCCCGAGTGCTGCTGCTATGACTAAAATCAAGGCTATTTTGCCTGCTCCTGTTAGGTTCATAATTGTGTTTGGTTGGTGAATAACAATTTGGTTAGCTCGCTAATATCTTCTTTTTTATGTCATGTACCAAATCAATGTGATCTTTACCGTACGGTTGCCAAGCCAATCCCAAGGTTTTGAGATCAAAGGCACTGACAATAGTACCTACGTGTTTGTCTTGTGAAGGAAATCCGATAACATAAATTTTATCGGCCAACTCAACGGCTAGTTCGATGTCGTGTGTTGAAAAAATAATCGTACTTAGCTCATGCGAAGCATTTACCAGTCGAAGCATGGATTTTACATCTTCCACATTACCTACATCTAATCCTGAAAATGGCTCATCAAGCACTAAAAAATACCCTGACGATAGGATTTGTGACAAAATAGCGGTTCGTTGCCGTTGCCCTCCTGAACAATGACCCGGATATTGATCTTTGGCTTTTTCGAGTCCCCATTTAGAGAGCAATTCCATGACACGGCTATGTATTTCACCTTCGGGTATGTTTCCTTTTTTTGCTGCTAATTTAAGCTGATTATAGAGCGTTAAATGGCGAAACAAGGTATATTTCTGGTCAACAAAGCCCACATCTCCTTCTTTTACTTCAATAGGTTTGTTGGCTTCGTCGCTTGGAATCAATATGCGGCCTTTGGTCGGTTTTCTTAATCCCGTAATCGTTTTGAATAAGGTAGATTTGCCCCTGCCCGAACGTCCCACAACGGCAATCATCTGTCCTTGGCTGTGTCCGTCGCGGATTACATCATGCTCTTCCATCGTAACATTTTCGATAATGGGTTTGTCACCAATTGTTACCGAAACATTGTCCACAAGCAATACCGTTCCGCCTAATTTATATTCGTGTTTCATAATTGTGATAAGGTACTATTTCTGCGTACGGTTTACATAAGGAAAAGAATAACGCAGCTCCGACAACAAATAATCCAGCAGAATGCCAATCAATAAAATGACCAATTGAGCCGCGAAAATACGCCCGTGATTGGCGTAGCGGTCAGCGTTTTTAATGATAGTCCCCAATCCTCCTGCCGACATCACGATACTTTCTACAGTAACGAGCATCATCCAAACGATGGCAAGATTTTGGCGAAGGATTTCGATAGCGTAATCAATTCTTCCTCTGATAATAACATGCCAGAGCACTTCCCAACGATTCATTTTGAGGCTTCGGGCATGGTCAAATTCTTCTTCTGGAATATCAGAAATGACGCTCAACAGCGACGTAACAAAATAAACAGACATGAAAATCACCAATACTCCTACCTGCATAGCTCGCCCCGAACTAATCAGAGGTGAAGTAGCCAAATAGAAAGTAATACCCGTTAAGGGTAAATATCGGAATTTGCTAATCCCTTGGATAACAGGATGAAATAGTGGCAATGTAGAAAGATAAGCCAGTGGCAAACTAACAAGCAACGCCCAGAAAGTAGCTTGCGCACAAAGGCTTAAACTACTCATAATGTGTGGGATTAGCCCTTCTTGATACTCTTCTCCCAACCCCTTTAATACAGATTGAGGAGAAGGGAGAAGGTGTTTTTGACCCGTGGTGGACAAATACCAAAAGCCAATGACAGCCACCAGCCAAAAGGCAATCAGCGCCAGATTGTGAGGCGATTTTAATACCTCAAACGGAGTAATGAGTTTCTTTAGCATAGCTTTTAAGAGAGAAGTCAGGAGCGAGTAGTCAGGACGGAGCCCCCCGCGCGGTGATAAAATAATTTTTATATTCTTCACTCCTGACTACTCGCTTCTCACTCCTAATTTTTAATTACAATCTCTACACGACGATTTTTGGCTCGCCCTTCAGGGGTGTCGTTGTCTTCAATCGGATCACTTTGTCCTTTGCCCTGTACCGCTTGAAAACGATTTTCGGGGATACCACGCGATTTGAGCCATGCTTTGACAGATTTAGCTCGCTCTTCAGAGAGTGCATCATTAGCGGCGGCGTTACCCGTATTGTCGGTATGACCATACACTTCAATTTTACCGCTTTCGGCTTCTACCAATAGGTTCAAAATCGTTTGTAGTGTTTTATAAGAACTCGCTAAAATATCGGCATTGCCCGTGGCAAAATTGATTTGCCAAGAACCTTTTCCAACTAAAGAAGAAGCTGTACGGTCATAATTGGCCGTAGTGGCTGTCCCTTCATCAATACCTGTAATTCCTGAAAGATAAGACAGGTTCATTACATTGGCATACGATGTAATGGACTTCACATTGTCATTGAAACCCGCAGGATTGAGGTCTTTTAGGTAGTTTGAAACTTGGTTATATACTTTTTCGTAGCGAGAGGTCTCTCCTTCTTTCAAACCAAAGTACATTTTGTTGTCTGCCAAGTTCATTACCTGTGAGCCACCTACATTAATAGGAAGGCCATTTTTAGTTTCAGAATACCCTTTAAACATTTTGTACCAGAACTCAGGTGTTTCGGAGGCAAAAGTTTTTGCCACAGCCCCAGAAGCAAACTTGCCCCATTCGTCGTATTGTTTGATTTGGTTGCCAGCTTCCAAGGAGGCTTTCAGGATTCCTGTCACTACTTCGGGATGTTTCTTGCACCATTCATCTGTCATGATGAGTACGCAAGGCATCTGATTATTAAATTCTTTGGTCGAAATAATGTCTGTTACGCCCGAAAGTTCGTCAAAAATCATTTTGTCAGCTGGCGTCCAAGTGGAACAACCGTCAATTTTTTTCTTGATGGTTTCGCCTGTCGGTTTGCCGTTTTTCACTACTTTCAATTCGTATTCCAAACCTTGTTTTTGTGACGTAATAAACTCTTTGGCTGCTTCCACAAAGTCATCATTTTTTGCCGCTTTAAAATTGAGCGCATCAGGGTCATACGTATTAGGATCTGGGTTGACCTTGATACCATTGATAGCAGCCCAGTTGACTGCGATTACCCAGTCGCCGTCGCCAATCACCGTTGCTATATAAGCACCTTTGGCTGACTGCGGATTGAGCTTCCAAGCCACAGGCCCAATGAGTTTATCTTCTCCTACCGATTTTCCCAGCGCACCTACAATTTTTAGGTTGTATTTTCCTTTGCCGTATTTCTCGTCCAAGGCCTGTTGAGTAGAAGAAATGTAGAATGGCGCACCGTCTCCCATAATCATAATTCCCGCACTGCCCTCAGAGGGAAAGTCTTTTCCAGTGTCAAATGATTCAATAAATTTCATCTGATTGTTGCGTAGCTCAGAAAGCCAGTCTTGGCGCGTAAGCGAGAGATTTATCCCGTTTTTTTCCATCAATGAGCCTTGAGTCGTTTTAGGACCACCGTTGGCAGCAATGATTCCCGACTGTGCATTCCACGCATAGCCCGAAATGTTAACTAGTGGCTTACTTGCAGTTGATACACTTTCAGACGGCAAGTCCAACTTGGCCGACGTCGTTGTCACGTTGACGTTATCGTTTTGAACTTCAATGGTCGAAACATTTTTCGATTCGGCAATTTTCAGTTCAGGGCCAAAGTAATAATACAAAGCACCTGCTCCTACTGCTAACAGTAAGATGATGGCGATTTTTCCTGCACCTGTTAATTTCATTTGATTTTAATAGTTAAGGTTGATTTTAGGAAAGAGATTATTTAGGATTTTTAAGCAGATATATACTGTTTGATACCGTTTTCAATCAACGCTATTTCGTTGGCTACGCCATCTTTGGCCGTTACTGTGGCTTGAATTTTTTGCTCAATTTCGACGAGCTTATCTGTAAATTTGCTGTCAATGCCATTCAGAGCTGCTATTTTTTCGGCTTGCATTTTTTCTAAATTGGCAATCTCCTGCTTCAATTTGGTGATTTGCTGTTCCAGGTTAGCGGCTTCATTGTTTAGCTGCTTTTGCTCTTTCTCTTTTTCTGCATTTAAAGCCGTTTTCTTTTGTTCGCCAGCGCTCACCGTGGCTTCAAAAGCTTTCTGTAATTCGCTTTTATAAAAATTAGCCGAATCCAACAAAAACTGCTGATTGCAATTGGGGTTCAAAAGTTTAGCACCTTCGTAGGCCGTTTTGAAGTGCTCTATCGAAGGATTCGTACTTGTACGAAGAAGCATCAGCGAAAATTCGTAAAAATCAAACCCAGGTTGGTTTTTTTCCTCCAATATCTTCCGAAAACGATTTCGTAAGTCTTCCACAAAATCGTTGGAAGCAGGTGGAGTAAAAACAGGAGCATTAATAGCCGTTGTGGAATTTTTACCTGCGAATGAAGGAGTAGGGGAAGACGGTGGAGGGGTGGGCTTAGAAGGTTTTTCTTCCTCCTTTGGTCTTCCATGACCACAAAAACGCCCGCCAAATCGCGTAGCCAGCCGCTCATTTTATTTTTTTGAGGTTCTTCTGCCACTGTTGTAAAAAAGTTT
>JBDHXS010000219.1:0-9566 GCA_039810845.1 Runella sp.
TTTCGTCGGACATAGCGAGCGATACGAGTAACAAATTTGGCACTTACCTCATCAACGAAACTGCTGCCAAACGCATGGGCTGGACGTCTCAGCAGGCATTGGGTAAAAAAGTAAACTTCTGGGGTTTGGAAGGTGAAATTGTAGGGGTATTGCGCGATTTTCACTTCCGACCTATGAGCGTTAAAATAGAACCTTTCATCGTTCGCTTTCGTCCTAAAGAGTTTTATTTCAACCTGTTGGTCAAAACACAGCCTGGTCAAACCCAACAAGCTTTGGCCGACATGGCCCGTATCTATAAACAGTTTGAGCCGAATCATCCTTTCAGCTACGGGTTTGTGAATCAGGACTTAGACCGACAATATGCCATCGAACAGCGTACGGGTCAATTGCTGTTGAGCTTTTCTATCCTTGCGATTTTTATTGCCTGCTTGGGGTTATTTGGATTAGCGACTTTCACCACCGAGCAGCGCATCAAAGAAATTGGTATTCGCAAAGTACTGGGGGCTTCGATTGCCAATATCACGGGGTTATTATCCAAAGATTTTATCAAATTGGTAGTGATTGCCAACGTCATTGCGTTTCCATTGGCCCACTACGGGCTCAGCCAATGGCTCCAAAATTTTGAGTACCGTATCGGTATCGAATGGTGGATATTTGTGGCTACGGCCTTGTTAGCCATCGGTATCACGTTGGCGACCGTCAGCGTTCAAGCCATCAAGGCGGCATTAGTCAATCCTGTAAAGAGTTTAAAAACAGAATGACAGGGAAAATAAGAATTGTGGTAGGCGTGTAAACCAGTTCAAATAAAGCAGTATAGCACAGTAATGTTTAATTAAAACGTAAGCTTACCTTTGTCTGTCTTAAAATTTTATTACTGTGAAAACCCTCATTCTAACTACCCCAGGTCAATTTAGCCAAGTGGATACTGATTTCGACCGTTTGCTACAACCAAAAGAAGTTTTATTGAAAATCCACCGCATTGGCATTTGCGGTACCGACTATCACGCTTACCGAGGCAAACAACCTTTTTTTTCTTATCCTCGCATTTTAGGGCATGAATTGGGTGCCGAAGTAGTGGAGATTGGCACCGAAGTTACTCATGTGAAAATAGGTGATAAAGTAGCCGTTGAACCTTATCTCAACTGCGGTGTTTGCCAACCATGTCGTAATGGAAAAACCAATTGTTGTGAGAAATTGCAGGTCTTGGGAGTCCATACCGACGGTGGGATGCGGGAGTTTTTGAAAGTACCTGCTCGTAAAGTATATGCCTCAAAAACCTTGAGTTATGAACAATTGGCATTGGTAGAAACCCTCGGGATTGGTTCTCACGCCGTTAACCGCGCACAAGTACAAGCTAATGATTTGGTATTGGTGATTGGGGCAGGTCCTATTGGCCTTTCGGTGATTCAATTTGCTAAATTGAAAGGAGCTACCGTGGCGGTTATGGACATGAACGCGTCTCGATTAGCATTCTGTGAGCAACAATTAAGCGTAGATACCACTGTTTTACTTCAAAACACTGAGCCTGTTGAGGAAATTCGCAAGGTATTGAACGGAGATTTACCAACCGTTGTGTTTGATGCGACGGGAAATCCTTCTTCGATGATGCAGGCTTTTAAATACGTAGCTCACGGTGGGCGGTTAACGTTTGTGGGATTGTTTCAGGGCGATGTTACGTTCAACGATCCCGAGTTTCACCGACGTGAAGTTACGCTTTTGGCCAGCCGTAATGCGCTTCCAGAAGATTTTATCAGCATTATCAAAGGAATGGAAGATGATACCATTGATACCCGTCCGTGGATTTCGCATCGAGTAGCATTCGATGAGCTTCTTAGTTCGTTTGATGATTTGTTAAAACCAGAAAGCAACGTAATAAAAGCCGTTATTGAACTATAAACAAAAGCGACCTCCTGTGTTATTGGCAACTGGGAGGTCGCTTTTCTAATTTATCCGACCTTCACCGATGTCATTGAAATAGAACCCATTAAGGTCTTGTCGTTAAAGAAGCCAATCTTCTCTTTTTCTTCTTTCAAACCCAAAATATACAGCAACGGCAAGTAATGTTCGGGCGTTGGAATGGATAGTTTTGCTGCCTGTCCTAAGCCTTCGTAATTGATAAGTGCCGAGTGATTATTGGTGCTAATCAACGATTTGAACGTATCATTCATCTCAATAGCCCAGTCGTAGCCTTTATCAGTCAATTGCCAATTCAAGATACGAAGATTGTGAACCATGTTGCCGCTGCCGATTATCAATACTCCTTTCTTGCGTAAAGCAGCCAATTCTTTCGCCAACTCATAGTGGTAGCGCGGGGGTTTGGTGTAGTCAATACTCAACTGCAACACAGGAATATTGGCCTTGGGGTACATGTGTCGCACCACCGTCCATGTGCCGTGGTCAAGACCCCATTCATGATCAAAACCCACTTGCGTTTTGTGAACCAACGAGGCTGTTTCTTTGGCTAAGGTGATACTTCCTGGCGCTGGATATTGAACATCAAACAAGGCTTTGGGAAAGCCGCCAAAATCGTGGATTGTACGTGGCTCAGGCATGGCTGTTACCTTCGTCCCAGGCGTGTACCAGTGCGCCGATACCACCAAAACTGCCGTAGGAATGGGGATTTCGGTACCGAATTTTTTCCAATTTTGGCTAAATTCATTATTTTCAATCCCATTCATAGGCGAGCCATGCCCTACAAACAACATAGGCATCAAGCTGTCTGTTACCACCAATTGTTCATTCCATTTATACAGATCTTTTAAAGATTCCATTGTGATAGCCCCTCCAAGGGCACTTTTTAGGAATTCGCTTCTTTTCATTTTTGGCATTGTAAAAGGGCTTGAAAAACTGAAAATTGACTTCTTTTTTAGTTCAAAACCAATTTTACAATAAATATATGTATATACATATATATGACAAAACAAAGCTTACTTTAGTTCATACAAAGACAATTCATATATGATAATGAATAAGTAGAAATTGTAGTCAGAGCTATTGAATAACAAACTAAGCATTACATTAGTACATTCATAACTAACTCCTGAACAGAAATGAATTACCGAAAATTAGGAAAAACTGGATTTGAGATTTCAGAAATTAGCCTTGGTACGTGGCAAGTAGGCGGCAAATGGGGTGATGATTTTAGCCACAACAATGCAGAAAAAATCCTTCATGCCGCCGTGGACTCAGGCATCAACTTTATTGATACTGCCGATGTTTATGGTGCAGGCGAAAGCGAAAAAGCCGTGGGGAAATTCGTCAAGAGTCGTTCGGAACGAATTTATGTGGCTACTAAGTGTGGTCGTCAGTTGAGTCCGCACGTCAATGAAGCCTATCAACCCGCTGTTTTGCGCAAGTTCGTGGAAGATAGCCTGCAAAATATGGGCCTCGAAACACTGGACTTGATTCAACTTCACTGCCCACCTACCGAAGTATATTATCGTCCCGAAATTTTTGAATTGTTTGACCGACTCAAAGAAGAAGGCAAAATCCTGAATCTGGGCATCAGTGTCGAGAAAGTAGAAGAAGCTTTAAAAGGTATTGAATTTGAGAATGTTAACTCCGTCCAAATTATTTTCAATATGTTTCGCCAACGTCCTGCGGAATTGTTTTTTGAGCAAGCGCAAAAGAAAAATGTAGGTATTATTGTACGCGTACCGTTGGCAAGTGGCTTATTGACAGGTAAGTTTTCAAAAAACTCCACCTTCACCGCGGGCGACCACCGTTTTTTCAACCGAAATGGTGAAATGTTTGACAAAGGAGAAACTTTTTCAGGAATTGACTACGAAACAGGTTTGGCAGCCGTAGAAGAACTAAAAGCAGTATTTCCCACTCACGCTAATCTTGCGCCCGTGGCATTGCGTTGGATTTTACAATTTGCGGCAGTGAGTACCATCATACCTGGCGCCTCCAATCCAAAGCAACCAACAGCTAATTTAGAAGCCCTGAATGGACATGATTTAAGTTTAGAACAATTGGCGGCGATTGATGCTATTTATGCAAAATACATCAAACAAAAGGTGCATCATTTGTGGTAAATCTTTGCAATCTTATGAGGTTTGTCAATTACTCTCTGGCAAAACCTCATAAGATTGATTGTTTTTATTTAACAATCAACTCATCTGTAAAAAGCCATGCTTCTCCTCCAGCACCATTATGACCTGGGGGAAGTTTACCATAAGGGAGTGCCTCTATTTTTAGATAACGCTTCTGCAGCGGCTGCTTTACTTCATAAACAACGGTTTCCTTAAAACTTACATCCAATAGCGGTTTTACTTCTAAATTTTTTTCAAAAAGCGTCGTAAAGTTTACCCCGTCGTCAGAAGCTGAGATTTTAACGTGTTTAGGCAATAGAATCCATGATTTGCTTTCTTGAAAGAAGTCTATTTTAATGGAATGGATATTAGTCTTTTCAATCATATCTATCACTGCATCTACAGGACGCCCTGCCCAACCCATCCACACCCCATCGCTAAAAGAATCTCCTCCTTTCAGGCCATCTACCAAGCCATATTCCCCCGATTTGGCATATTGTTCGTTAGGCTTACTGTTCCAAATTGTCTTTTTTGCCAAAGCCTTATTTTCAATGATTTGATAACTCAGGGCATCACGATATTGCCTATCTTGTTGAAAAGGGGCAAAAATGATTTTACCTGGTTTCATTACTGTCAATACGTCTTGTGCCTTGGGTGATTTGGCCGTAGGTTTGGCTCCATCCAATGTATAACGAATAGCTAAATCTTTCATCCCCAAATAGCTATGTAAAGTCCATGTCTTTTGAGTCGCGTCAAATTGAATATGGGTATCAATCAGGCTTTTGTCCTCCGCACCATAGGCTACATTCAAGGTTTTTAAAATAGAGTAATGGTTTTGCACTCTGCCCCGAAATTCCTCAAAGTTGCGCATACCGTTGTTCCAAAGTCCCTCACTAAAAGCCAACATACGTGGATACAACATATATTCAGCGTTGTAGGTAGTGACGCGCTCCGTCCAAAGAGGGCATTCGGCTCCCCAAACTTGCAAACTGTTTTGTTGATAAACAGGATCGCTAAGATTGTTATACTCGTACACCTTTTTGAGGGTCAAGTTGCCATTGGGCGAATCAAAATAATACGGCCCCGCATGAATAATTCGATTACCATTTTGTAAGGCTTTACGCCCTTCTGCCTCTCCACGCCATACCTCCACAATGGCATCTTTGCTGGCCCCACCTTCCAAAATCTCATCCCATCCAATCAGTATTTTATTCTTCGATTGGAGATATTTTTGAATTCGTTTGATAAAATAGCTTTGCAGTTCATGCTCGTCTTTTAGCCCTTGTGCTTTCATCAATGCTTGACAATCGGCCGAAGCCTGCCAACGCGTTTTAGGCACTTCATCTCCACCAATGTGGACGTACTTACTTGGGAAAAGTGGCATTACTTCATCCAATACATTTTGCAAAAACGTATAAACATTTTCTTTCCCGACACAAAACACATCGCTAAAAACACCCCAAGTATTAGGAACCGTAAGTTTTTCATTGGTACAGGCAAGTTCTGGATACGCCACCAATGCCGCCACACAATGTCCTGGCATTTCAATTTCGGGAATGACTGTGATGTTACGCTTATGAGCGTATTCTACAATGTCTTTGATTTCGGCTTGGGTGTAAAAACCTCCGTGCGTACTGCCGTCGGATTCTTTACGCCATGCACCTATTGAGGTGAGTTTGGGATATTTTTTGATTTCGATACGCCAACCTTGATCGTCAGTCAAGTGCCAATGAAATATATTGAGTTTGTACAACGACATCAAATCCAGTTGTTTTTTGATAAAGCTTGCAGAAAAAAAATGACGCGACACATCCATCATATGTCCCCGCCACTGAAAACTTGGATAATCTTCTATGGTTAAACAAGGGATTTTGGCCGAAACTCTTTTCTCAAAAGGCAATAACTGCCGAAACGTTTGTACTGCCCAGAAAAAGCCCTGATTGGTTTTGGCTTCAATCAAAACTTGCTGACTTGACACTGTCAGGCGATACGCTTCTTTATGTTTTAGCCCTTCATTCAGTTTAAAATACACCACTGGCAATGACTTAGCCTTGGGTAATAGCTGAATCCCAGTTTGTGCTTTGACTGACTCTACCAAAAAGCTTACAATTTCATCCACTTTTACCCCAGACGCAGTTTGAATAGCCGTAGAAGATGTCAACGTAAATTCACCCGTTTGTAGTTGGAGTGATTGAGGTTTAGGAATAATCGAAACTTGAGCGCAGAGGTGAATGGAGGAAAACACAAAGAAAGCCAAAAAGATCTTTTTCATCTTTTGCGTACGTATATAAAATAGGTGATTAAAGAAATTTTGGCAATTCTATAAAATATTTTTTAAATTACTCTTAATATTATAATATTTTTTATAAAATGTACATAATTAGAAAAAAAACGGTGTTGTCTTAAACTAAAAAAACTACTACCCGCCAATTGTGAATAGTAGTTTTTCTTACATTTTTCCCTGAATTTCTATTTTTTCGGCTCACTAATCACACCCAAATACCGCCCCATCCAGTAAGGTAAGAGCCAAATATCACCCGCACTGTGTTCAGAAGTCCCGTTGCTGCCAGTACGGTCGAGGCTAAACATATTGCCGTTGTGGCGTTGTACAGGTCGCTCGTCAGGTGGCAATACTTCCTTGAGGGTTTGATTTCGGAAGTTAGGGGCTATTTTTTCAACGTCTTTGCGGTGACTGTTTGAAATCGCCCAATCAATCAAATCAAGCGGGTGTTCCTGTAAATACCAAACAGCTTCTTTCAAATCAAATTCATTCGTACCCGTCAAAGCCGTAAAAATATTCCAAGCCCCCTCTTTTTCGGGGCGTTCGATTTGCCAATGGTCAATAATAGCTTCTTTAAATTTAGCCTTCAGCGTGTCGTTGAAAGCGTAGCGATACAATCCCCAATAACATACAAAATACATTTCGTCGTCGGAGTGATTCCAACCATCTGAGAGTAGTTTACTGAGATCATCGGATTCGCCAGGGGCAGGGCCGATTTCTTTCATCGGACGCATTAGGTTTTCGTAGTAACCATGCTTTGTCATTAGCTCAAACGCTTTTTCTTTATACATCTCCTTTTTAGTGAAATGATAGGCTGTTTGCAGCATGGCCACAATGTTGGAAGACGTAATCTTACGGTCGCCTACATTTTTCGGAAAAGCATTCACATATTCAGGACTCCAGCGCCCCCATGTAGTAGGTTTGCCATCGTAATCAATTAAATAGTAATTGTTCTTGACAATATGCCCCATTAACGTGTCAATCAGTGTGATAGCACGTTTTTTCATGTCGGCATCGTCTATCAGCTCGGCCATCGCACCAAAAGCAAAGATATGCCCTACGGCCTCGTCGCTACTCGTAGTGGCTTTCCAATCCCACTCGGGGTCGGAGGCATGTTGCCAGCGTTCGGGATCAGCGAGTTGAGAAATATAACCGCTTCTTTCAAACGAACGCGAAGGAAAACCAGGAACGGGATTGATAGTATAAAGGCGTTCCATCGCGTCTAACGCTTCGCGACAGTTTTTAAGGGCATCTTGGTCTTTAGTAACCGCATAACGATAAATTTCTCCTCCCAAATACATCGAAGTCCACAGACCATCATTGTCCGAATCAGCCAAGTAGCCAGAGGCAATGTTTCCTTTCTCCATATTGTCCAACGAAGCATTGAACCCGTTACGAATGTGGCGACTGCGAACCTGTTCTTCATAATACATAGCTTTATCGTAAAGCGTCATTTCTTTGAAACAAATCTGCCCTAATCCTGCCGTTGTCAAAACCAAAACTGATTTTTTCGACCCTTCGGAAATATGAACAACGCTGTTGCTTGGTAACCAACGCTCACCGTTATAATAATCAAATTTACCATCAGCACGAAGTGCAAAGGCACCGTTGGTGGTACCAAACCAAACTTTATCGCCGATGGCCTCAACAGCAGTTATCTCTGTCCAAGGGAGTTTTTTATGAATTTCGCCTACTTGTTTTTTGGAAGCGATGTCCCATTCCACATAACCGTCGTTGGTACCAATGATGAGCTTTTTTGCATCGTCCGTCAAATCAAAAGCAGTCAAACCTACTCCGTCAAACACTTTGGTTAAGGTGTTATTGGTCAGTGTGTATAACGATTTTTTACCTAAAATCCAGAAAGTAGAGGCATCTGGTTGGTACCGAATCGAAAGTACCTCATCTTCGCAGTTTCCTTTCCAAAGCGAAGTGGAATCTTTTATCAATTGCAATCCCTTTCCATCCGAAACCAAAAAAGTAAAATCTTTACCTCCTGCAAAAATACGGGCCGTAGGCAGTTGGTGCTTAGAAAATAGCTTTCCTGCCCACGCATTACTTAGTACGGTTTTGTTGTCTAAAAACACAAATTGTTCGTCATAAACACCCACTGCAGCTATTTTTTTGTCTTTAAGCGGACGATATGTGCCATCGGCTTGTAGTTTTCCGTGGTACAAAAACTGTCCGTCGTAAGGTTGGAATAAACCAGAAGTTGAAAGAATTTTAACAACCCCGTTGCGGTCGCTAAAAGCAGAGAGAAGTGTACCATCAGAGGGTTGTGCATAGTATTTGACGCTATAGTCTTGCAGAAAAGGCACGTCTTCGTGAATAGGCTGTGTAGTAGATTTTTTGCTACAAGAAAGAAATAATCCAAGACAACACAGCAACAGAAAAGAGGTTGAACGCATTTTGAATGAGATATGAGTGAGGAAATATGAATGTTAAAAGTTAGTTAGCGAATCATGCCCAAATACCGCCCCATCCAGTATGGCAGTTGCCAAAAAACAGGTTCACGCTCTCGGTAAGGATCGCCGCCTTTGGCAGTCCAAGGGTTTTTATCCCATCGAACGGTCATACGGATACTTGGGGGTTGCAGTACATTTACTTGTTCGTCTTCCAAAACAGGTTCTCTTACTATTTTGACATCCTCGCGCTGGGTATGGTCAATAGGCCAATCAATAAGGTCAAGCGGGGTATCTACTAAGAAGTCAACGGAATTTTGGAATTCTACTTTCTTATTTCTGGAATAGCAGTAAATAAAATTGATGAGTGGGTTATGATCGCCTTTGCGTTTTTCAAACCATTCATCCATGTGTTTTTGGTAAAAAGCCAATCGTTGTGGGTCTTTTTCGCATTTGGGCCATAAATGAAGGGGAAAATGCAAATCAGGGCGCATTTTTGCCAAAGGATTCCTCTCTTTGGATTCCAACAGGCAAAAAAATATTAGCCGAATTTTTAAAAAGCTCAAAACTATTACCTATTGCAGAAGACCTGGGTATCGTTCCAGATGAGGTGAAAGCAACTTTGGAGACTTTCGGGATCCCTGGAACAAAGGTGCTTCGCTGGGAAAGGGAGGGACTTTCAGGTCCATTTAGACCCTTAAATTCATTTTCCAAAATCAGCATGACAACTGTTTCGACCCATGATACTGAAACGTTAAAAGGGTGGGCTAAAACCGCTCCAGAAGATTTTGAAGCTTTCTGTAAAGACCTTGGCTTTTCACGCTATAAGCAACATCCTGAAGCTGTACTTTT
>JBDHXS010000220.1:0-9552 GCA_039810845.1 Runella sp.
CTCAATATTATCGGACGTCTCATAGATTATATCTTTGTTGGTTGGATATTTTCTTTTGGACTCAAACAACCGTTGAATAAGCAACTTAAACAAATCTCTTGGAGTCTCATTCCTTTGGCTATTTTAGTATATTTTTTTGTAGATGGCTTTAGGACTTATGGTACTATCAATGCCATACTTAATCGAACTTATTTGGTAGTTGTTCCCGTACTCTATTTTTGGCATTTATTCAATTCACCACCTCATCTGAGCCTTTGGCGAAATCCTTTCTTTTTGTTTGGTTTGGGGCTTTTTCTTCCTAATTTAGTAGGGTTAATGATGTCGTTCATAGGTGATAAACTCAATGAAACCGATTATGTCGCCTTTGTCAAAATCTCTATCTTTAGAAATTGTCTCACGATTTTTGCGCAGTTTCTTTTTGCTTACGCCTTTTATCACGCCAAATACGCTAAATATCTTGTGAAAGTGCAATAGATATAGTTGTTTGACTAACAAAAAGCCACTTCTTCGGGAGTGGCTTTTTGTTTTAATACTCCATTCAAATACCACCCGAATTGGTGGGGATAGAGAGGATAAGAAATGGGGAAATTTGTATTGAAATGATTAATCCCAAATTACTTCAATACAAATGTGGGGCGCAATTGCTGAAAGCGTAAAGTAGGCATCAACTAAACAATCAATTTACTCAATGAAAAAGTTAGCTTTTGCTGAGGCAGGTGATGATACCACCGTTTCGGTAAACAATGGTATGAATGGAGTTTATCCTAAACCACAATCGGTTTCGTTAGATTCTTTAGAGGTCGTCGCTAATCATCTTGAAAGCCTTGAAACAGACTTAGAAATGGACAGAGAAGTTGTAGGTGACGAAGACTTCTTACCAGATGCCTACTTTGGTAGTTATCCTGCCGAATCACCTGCTGCCTCGCGTGGATTTGAGGTCGTTATTGGTCCCGATGATCGTGTCAAAATCACCCCTACTACTTCTTTCCCATGGCGAGCTATTTGTGCATTACGTATTACAGCACGTAATGGTCGAAAGTTTATTGGTACTGGATGGCTCATTAGCCCTCGTACAGTCATCACTGCTGGCCACTGTGTATATCTTCATAACGAAGGTGGATGGGCAAGTTCAATTGAGGTTATCCCTGCACTTGATGGTGCATCACGCCCTTATGGTTCAGCTTCTTCTTCCAATTTGAGAAGTGTATCGGGTTGGACAAGTGGAGGTCCTAATGCAGATTTTGACTATGGTGCCATAATTTTGCCACAAAACTTCCGTCCAGGAGTACAAACAGGCGTTTTTGAATTGGCTAATCTAAATGATGCTCAGTTGCTTAATACAACGCTTAATTTGTCTGGGTATCCTGGAGACAAAGGCGGCTCAACTCAGTGGTTTGACAAAAAACGTACTAAGTCAGTATCTCCACGTCGAATTGTTTATGAAATTGATACGATGGGTGGACAAAGTGGCTCTCCTGTTTGGTATTTAGCCAATGGGCGTCGTTTTGCTGTGGGGATACATACCAATGGGTCAGCAAGCGGAAACTCTGCTACTCGTATCAACGCTTCAGTATTGACCAACTTACAAAACTGGAAAGCCTTAGGAGCATAATTAGTCATACACTCATACTAAGCATTACTCTTGAATACAGATATGTATGAAGAATATCAAAGGCATTATAACATCCGATGGTAAACCTGCATCTGATGTAGTAGTCGTGATTGTCGAAGGCTCTCAATCCTTTTTAGACATAGCATCTGTGACAGATCAAGCAGGAGAATTCAGTTTTTCGTTGCAACCAGGTCATTATAAAGCCCGTGCTTTTAAAGATGATTTGATAAAAGAAACTTCATTTGAAGTTAGCGATGAAAAATCAGTAACTGAAAACAACAAGGCAGTCATTCACCTAGATTTCTAAAAGGAACGATATTCTTCACAATTTTGATTCGTCAAAGCCACTTCTTCGGGAGTGGCTTTTTTATTTTATGAACCCATAAAGACCACCCCAATTGGTAGGAACTAAGCGCATACAATCTACCGAACTTTGATACGTGAAACCAGTACTCCTAAGTGAGTCGCACGGAACACACTCTTACCCAACTTTATTAATCACTATTTAAACAACAAAAACATGAAAACGTCCCTGTTAACCATTCTGCTCTTTTGTGGAATGACCGTTTGTAAGAATGCTGCGGCCCAGTCAACCGTAGAAACGCCCTCCTTTATGGCTTCTATTTATCCCGTACCCAACACCTCCAAGGTTCGGGTAATAGTCAGCAAGGAGTATGGAAAGAAATTTTCTCTGTCGGTGATTGATGAACATCAAAATCTGCTTTATCAAGAGCACATAGCGAAGAGTTCAACCCAACATCGTTTTGATTTGAATCTGAATGAGTTGGCCAATGGCAAGTACTTCATTAACTTGTCGGATGGTAAGCAACCTATGGTGACCAAAATCCTCATGAAAGAGCAGGCCGTTTTGGCAAAGCCGATTTTGTCTAATCAAATTTTGTGTTTGAATTGAGAAGTAGTACCCGCAGAAAAGCTTTAAAATACCAATCATATTGATGATAAAAAGTCGAAGATAAAGTAGTAAAATTTGTAGGGCAAAGCCTATCCATGAAATACCGAGCAGTTACCCCTTAAAACTACTAAGATTAAAGAACACATTGAAAAATCAAAAAGCAGGATAAATAATCCTGCTTTTTCTTATTAAAAACCTACCTAACTCCTTCTCCATTATTAAACAATCAAATGGGGAGACGACCGTTAAATAAGCTAAAGCCAGTTAATGAAACTTTTGGTTTATTGTAAATTGTATTTTATCCGTTATAGGTAAGAAGAGCGTTATATAATCGTTAAAATGTCAGAAACAACAAAACACTATCTTCTTTTTGAGGCTCCCTACCTCCTCATTTTCCTACTGACTTTCTTCTATTTTTTGTTTTTGTATTTCGTTTTAGGGAATCTATTTTCTAAAACCTGCGATTTTCTGGTAAAACACAAACGATTGAATCGCATTATTCAGGAACCTCCGACATCGAAACAAATACACTCTGAAATGATCTATTCAGTGGGGTCAATGGCTATATTTGGTTTGATTGGTGTTATTTTAATCGGATTAGTCCGTCACCATTTTTTTGTTCTATTATCCGACACGCTAACGAATATCTTAATTGGCGTTACAGTATTGACGTTGTGGAATGAGGTTTATTTTTTTATCATTCATCGAATTATGCACATCCCGTTTATGATGCGTCATTTCCATTGGGTTCACCATCGTTCGATCATTCCAAGCGTCTATTCAGTGTACAGTTTTCATTGGTTAGAGGCATTTTTGTTGGGCAGTGTGCCTTTGACATTGGCTGCTTTTATTCCTTTTCCGGCAATGACATTGGTGGCTTATCCGTTGGTAAGTATCTTGCTCAATTTCGCAGGTCATTGCAATCACCGTTTTGGCAACGGCCAAGGCAATCGTTGGTTTACGTTTGGCACAGTACACAACAGCCACCATGCAAAAGGAGCAAAGAAGTATGGTTTCGCGCTTTTTTTACCTGACGTTATTTACACAAAAATATTCAATAAACGATGAATCATGCCTATATCAACGCTATCGGCGTTTTTTTACCCAATGACCCTATCTCCAATGACGAAATGGAAGACTATTTGGGTAAGGTCAACGGTGTATCAAGTTCTGCCAAAAATCGCGTTTTGAAACAGAATGGCATCAAAAGTCGGTATTATGCCCTTACTAAAAATCAGGAAACGACCCATTCAAACGCAACTTTAGCGGCGTTAGCAACAGAAAATGCGCTTCAAAAAAGCCATCTAAATGCGTCGGATATTCAGTTTCTGGCAACAGGCACCACCCAAGGCGACTTGCCGATTCCAGGATTTGCAAGCATGGTTCACGCTAAAACGAGTATTCCCAATTGCGAAGTTGCCAGTTTCCAGAGCGTTTGTGCCAGTGGTATGATGGCGCTCAAGGCGGCATATTTACAACTGAAAAGCGGTGAAAAAAACAATGCAATCTGTGTTGGCAGTGAATTGGCAAGCCGTATGTTCAAAGCAAGCCGATTTGAGGCCCAACATATCAAAAACCTTCCTTTTGATACCGAATTTTTACGTTGGATGCTTTCAGATGGCGCTGGTGCGTTTGTCTTAGAAAATCAACCACGCAAAGGGGAATTATCGCTCAGAATTGACTGGATTGACCTTAAATCGTCGGCCAATAACTTTCCTGTATGCATGTTTACGGGTAAAAATGACAATAAAAATGAAGACGAAATCACTTGGCTGGACTATCCTGACTATGAGTCGGCTTCCAAAGCTGGGGCTATCAATCTAAAACAAGATATTCGACTTTTAGATCAAGTGATTAAAACGGGTGTAGCACATTTTTTTGAATTGATTGATACAGGCAAAATCAATCCCAATAAAATTGATTGGCTGTGCTGCCACTATTCGTCTGAAATGTTCAAAGCACCCATCAAAGAATTGATGACAAAAGGAGGTGCTGCGATTTCCGATGAGAAATGGTTCAGCAATTTGACTACCAAAGGCAACACAGGCAGTGCGTCAATTTATATTATGCTCGAAGAATTGATGTATTCGGGAAAACTCAAAGCAGGTGATATAATCCTGTGTATGGTGCCCGAAAGCGGTCGTTTTATTACCTCTTTTATGCAATTGACCGTTGAAGGCTTTGTTGAAAAGACAAAACACTACGAGATTCGCGCCATCGAATCTCCTCAACTGGTACTCGAACAAAATCCGGTATCCGAATGGCTTATTCGGCAATTAGCCCAAATTTGGATCGAATTTGAAACAGAATTACTTAAAGTGACTATTGTTCGCAAAATTCACGAAGGCAAATTGACAATGAGTGACTACAAAGCTTTGTTAATTGACCTTCGACAGCAAGTGATTGATGGCTCTCAATGGATTTCACGGGCTGCTTCCAACATTGACATTGATTTGTTTGAATTGCGCTCGGCATTTATTACTCACACAGCAGCAGAACACAAAGATTATCAACTGCTTGAGAGAAACTTTGTGGCTTTGGGAGAAGATTTACAAACCATTTTGAACGGCGAAAAAAATATTGGCAGTGTTGCGCTGACTTCCTTCATGTTCCAACAGGCAAGCAAAAACAATCCTATTGATTTGTTGGGAGCCATGTTTATTATTGAAGGCATCGGTAAACGTTTAGCGGCATATTGGGGAGGCATGATGCAGGAACAATTGGGCCTGCGCGACGACCAAGTTTCATTTTTTATGTATCATGGTGTGGCCGATGAGAACCATTTTCATAATCTCGAAAAAGCCTTGAATCATCCAAAAATGAACATGGATATTGCTCGTAAAATAGCTAAAACAGCCAAAATCACTGCCCGTTTGTACCAAATGCAATTGCAGGAAATTGGGAATTATTAATTTCGTTATCAACTACTCAATCATCTTTTCAGCTATCTTAGATTCAGTAAAAAAACAAAGAAATGAACACCAGCCAATATATTGATTACTCAACCCACGATGCCCGCGACCCAAACCCGTGGTTAGCCCTGTATTTGGACAACAGCATCCCTATCAATCCAACGACCAAACTCGCCCTAATGCGCGATAACGACTCAAAATCAAGACGTTACTTATTCCCCTTCATCAGTGTTTTTTCCAAACTATTGATGTTTTTTATTCACATTTTTAAATTCTTTTTTCCGAAACTCATTAATTCTTCAAAAACGTTACATCGCTTATTAGCATGGGGTTTAAAAACATTTGTCAGCCCCGATGCCAATTTGCTAATATTTCGTCATTTTCATGTGGGGAGCGAGATATTGAGTTTTATAGCTCAAAATATTGTCGGTGTCGAAATTCAAACCAGTCCCATCAAACCGCATAATTTTGAAGACGTCAAAGATGATATTTTCTTAAAACACGACCTTAATCTCTACAACTTTGTCATCAACATCAACAGGCAATTAATAGAAAAAAATATTGTCTTACGCGGAAAAGAAAATTTGAATATGTCGATGATTACAGAAGATCAATTTGACCATATCCAATTCCCAAATAAATGGACAAACATATTGGATTTGCGCTCAGCTATTGAGCTTTTCACGCCATTTTATCAATTGTTCCTAACAGCAAACGACTTTGTACGTGCTTCCAATTCATTGCAACTCGACGAAACCATTGCCATTTATTCTTCTAAAATCCTGAATAGTCCTGCTCACTTGGGTTTAATCAATAATCGCCATCCTATGGTACCCGAAACCACGTTTAGTGCAGGCTATCGGTTAGTATTGCATGGTTTAGCTGCCGAAACGTTACATTCTATATTGGTAAGCATCAAGCTGGGTAAGGATTTTGATGGGGTTATTGTAACTAAATAGTAACCTAATCAAAAAGCCACTTGCTAAAAGATGGATTTCGCTTGCCATTGTTCGAGTCGCTTATCCATCACCGCAAACCACAACGGTGGTACCGATGCCATCAAAATCATCAAAGGATACCCAAAAGGCAACTGAGGGCTTTCGTCGAAATGCCGCAATACTTGGTAAGGACGAGCAGCATAGGCGTGGTGGTCGGAGTGACGTTGAAGTTGAAATAGTACCAAGTTACTAAACAGATGGTTGGCATTCCAAGAATGAAGTGGGTTGACACGCTCGTATTTGCCAGGCGAAAGCTCGCGGCGTACAATGCCATAGTGCTCGATGTAATTAACACTCTCTAACAACAAAATAGCCACGATACTTTGCCCAAAGAAAAACGGAATCACCTCCCAAGCAAATCGCCCCACGATAGCACTTCCCAACACAACCAACGCACCACAAAAAACCAACGGCAGAGCCACCGCCCAAATCATGTTGTTTTTGATACTCCAGAAGGGAATATTGGCTTTCTCTAACAATCGTTTTTCAATAGTCAATGCACTACGAAAACTTCCAACTATACTCTGCCACCAAAACACATACAATGATTGGCCTTTGCGAGCCGTAGCAGGGTCATGGGGGGTAGCTACCCATACATGGTGTCCGCGATTATGTTCTATAAAAAAGTGCATATAGCAAACCGTCATCAGGGTGAGTTTGGCGTGAAACTGCGCCATTTTACTGTTGCGGTGACCCAACTCATGCGCCACATTAATCATCGTTCCTCCAAAAATTCCTATCGAAAGCACATGACCTACCCACTGAAAAATATTCATTTGATGAGTAAAGACAGCCATTGTGGCCAAACACAACTGAATCAAATGAACATACACCAATGAGTAAATGACTCCATCAAAAAAACGGTCGTTGAGTAGCCGTTCAAAATCTTCTTTGGCTACATTACTCCTATCTTTCCCTATTAGCGCATCTACTAAAGGCACAAGACCATAGGCGAACAAAACACCTGTCCATGTAAATTGCCCGTGGGTAAGAATAAACACCCCATTTAAGAGCAAAATCAGGAGATAAATTGACAAAAAACCGAGTTTTTTGAAGGATTTCATTTTATCTGAGATTGTGAAATCAAAATCGCTCAGGGTAAATAAAAGCTACTCGCTGACTCAAAGTTACGCTAAAAAAATACATCTTGGCCTCAAACTTTTTCGTTTTCGCCACAAACTTTACTCTTTTGGCCACAAACCATTGATGAAGGTATTTTTGTGTTTTTGATTTGTATCGTTCAATCAACAACAAAACATTTTTCACTTTCATCTATCAGCCATGAAAACTTACTTTTTTACGTTTGTTATCTCCTTTTGCTGGGTGCTTAAAAGTACCGCACAACAAGACTCGGTGGTGATTCCTGAACCTAAAGATTATGAATGGAATTCACATCTTTATATCGGAGCTCCACTCAACAACTTTAGTTTTAGTAACTATTCACAGTTAAAAAACACTTTGAACAATCAAGGAATCTCCTTTCCAGCCATTAAACTCAACAACACTACAAGCTTTGGAATTGCTATTCAAAAACGTCGCTACAAATTCGGGTTTGAGGGTACTTATGGGCTTCCAAGTACAAATACTAACCAGACAAAAGCCACTAAAACCAGTTTTAGTTTTGTTTCTTACAATCTTAACGCAGGGTATGCCTTGGTTTTTGAACGAAACACGCAATGGTTTCTAAACATTGGGTTTGGAGTAATCGAATCTAAACTACACGTATCGTCCACGAGCAATACTCAAACTGTCAACTTCAATGCCTTACTTACCGCTTCTACTGTGGGGTACTCTCCTGTCCTTTCTCATACAAATCCCTTTTTAGATATTTCCGTAGAACAAACTTTTCGCCCCAAACGCCCCATTTCGTTCAATCCTGTTTTTAGGTTGGGGTATCGGGTAGGTGTCAATAGTCTACCGTGGAAAACTGACGCCAATTTTACCACCATCAATGCCCCCACCGACAGAATCAATCAATTGTTTTTCCAGAGTATTTTTGTGATTAGCAACAATCATTTCAAAAAAACGCAAGCGCGAAAAGAAGCTCGGGAAAGACAAAATGCCAACAATGATTGGGGCCTTAATCCTCGCTAACAGCCATGAAATTTCAAGCATTTATCTTGGTTTGGCTGCACTTAATGGCAGCCCTCAGTGAGGAATTTACGCAAACCGACCGAACTGTATTGGTACTTTATCGGCGAAAAGATTACTTTGGCTCTGATTTTACTGTTAAAATCAACAATCAAGTAGTCACCGAAAAGTTTAGCAACAACGAATACCTGCGGCTTGATGTTCCCGCTGGAAAAGTAAAGATAGAAACCGAAGGCGGCTTTATTACCGAAAAACAAAGTATGCTGTTTTCGGTCAAAGCCAACGAAGTAGTTTATTTAAAAGGCGTCGTTGACTACGATTATCTGAGCAATGCCCTTTATTTTAAACGAACACCACCCGACGCCGCAGCCCAAGAAATAACCAAAACAAAACTGGACGAAACAGCCCTCCGAAGAATCGAATGAGCCACCACAAAAACACATACAGTTCTCTGATTTTCTGGCTTGCGTTAGGCGTTTTCCTCAGCTACGTTGGAACATTGCTTTTTGGTAGCCTCAAAGCACAACTCGGCGAAAACTGGGAGAATCTTGGTGGCTTCTTTAGGTTTTTGCTGAGCTACGTACTGCTGGTGGGAGCAGTTTGGGGGTTGGGGTGGCTCAATTATCGCGGTCCTTTTCATTGGTGGTTTTTGCAGGCCGAAAAACGATGGTGGTACTGGACTTGGATAGTGGGACTCGCTTGGCTTATTTTTGAACTCCTCCAACTCCGCCAAGGGCATGAGGTTGAGTTTGTGGACGAAAATGCGCTCGTGACGCTCCTTCTTATGGGTCTCATTATTGGCATTGGTTACGTAGCCGATGCCTTTCGGGTAAGGCGCGAGCAGTTGGTGCTGCAACAACAGAAAACCGAGGCCGAGTTGTGGGCCCTAAAGTCGCAAATCAATCCTCATTTTTTGTTTAATATCCTCAACACCATTTACAACGAAGCCGCTGCTGCCGACAACGAACACGTGGCCGACTTGGTACAACAGTTGGCGGGAATCATGCGGTTTACGCTCCAAGAATC
>JBDHXS010000221.1:0-9498 GCA_039810845.1 Runella sp.
AATACAAGTCCAAATAAATAAATGCAGCCATCAAAAAAGTTTTACCTGCCCCCATTGGAAGGCTAAACAAATAGTCGGTGTAATCAACTCCGTAAAAAATATCTTTGATGACTTGGACGTAGTCTATATCTTCTGGGTGCAATTCGATGGCCTTTTTGACTTCGGGGAGTTGCAACGTACCGTTTTTATCAATCTTCTGAATGGCAAAAGAATAGAGTGATTTTGCTATATCATGGGTATTAAGATAATTACGAGCTTTAGTACTGAGAGGAAGTTGCTCCAAATCAACGGGTTCACTAAAAAAACCTTCCGTGAATAATTGCCACAGCGGTTTGTTTTGGCCTTTAATTTTAAGAAAAAGGTAGGTTTCAATGGCTTCCGTTTGCGTATCGCGCAATTCCCCTTTGGTTCGGACATACTGTACTAAATCCTTTACACCGCAGTCATTGGATTTAAGCCATTCTTTCTTTTTTTGGAATATAATTTGGTGAAGCATTTGGGCGGCCAGGACAATAAAAAAACGTGGACGTTACATTTACTTGTCCTCTGAGGCCCCGCCAAGAGCCTGACGTACAAAGTAAAGCACGCCCACGTGTGACCGCGGGCGTTTGGCTTTACTCCCTGTACGTCTTTGAAAATTTGGCGGGTTTCAGAGAACAGGATTATTCAGCTAAACGCTATAAATCAATATTTTATAATCAAATATGGCTTGTTTTGATAGAAATTGGGTTTTTGAGTTTGGGCAAATATATCGAAAATCCGCTTCTACCTACAACTCCCTAATCCGAATATTGCGAAAAGCGGCCTCGTCACCATGGTCTTGGAGCAAAATCTGGCCAGAAGCCGTACCAAAATCTTCCACGTCTTTAAATTTACTGGCGGCTTTGGCTTTCATAAATTCGGGACTGCCAATGGTATATTCAACTACTTTAACACCGTTGAGCCAATGGGTCACCTTTGAGCCTTCAACCCTGACACGTCCTTTATTCCATTCGCCAATGGGCTTTAGCTGGCGAGAAGTGGGCGGAAAAAGTTCATATAGCCCTGCGGTGCGGCGTTTGTCGTCGGTATCGTTGGCAATGTCTTTGTTGCCTTTGTCGTCAATAAGTTGGTATTCACAGCCCAGTATCGAGCCATTGGGATATTTTTTGACAAAATATTTCAGGCCAGTATTCGCTCCCGAGGCTAATTGAAACTCAAACTCCAACTCAAACTGAGAGAATGTCTTTTTGGTAATAATGTCTCCTCCTCTTACTACTGCTTTGCTGTCCCCTTTTCCTTTATTGACCACGAGCGTTTTGTTTTCCACTGCCCAGCCTTGCGTCGGAAATTGGTCAGATTTAGCCGAAACCCATTGCTCCGTGGATGTGCCATCAAAAAGCCAAATCCAATCGTTCGGTAAGTGAACATTGACTGCGGGGTGCATCGTATAGAGCCGATACTGCTTGCCATCGTGTACCAAAACACTGCTGGATTTATCGTCGCCAATGATAGGATTATGTTCGTATTTCTTCCAATTCATCAAGTCTTTTGAGACTGCTACGTTGGTTGACCATTCGTGCCAATCTTTGAAAGCTGAGGCGTGATAATAACCATAATAAAGCCCTTTGTATTTGATGATTTGATTCATGGCTACGGCATATTGGTCGTAAGGCTCAGGCCCCATTTTTAAGACGGGTTCGTCCTGTACATTCGTCCATACTTTTAGGTCTTTGGAAGTAGCGAGCCAAATTCCCAAATCATCTCGTTCGTAAAAAAGATACCAAGTACCCTTTTCTTGCCAGATAGCAGGTGTGCCATACGCTCCTTTAGAAATAGGTTTTCCATTGGTAAGGCGAATATCCAATGTGCCTTTTTCTTGCCAACGAATGCGGTCGGTAGAAGTGAGCAGATGGGCAATGTCATTCTTTCCTTCGGCAAACATATAGTAAGTACCATCAACCTTGATGACAGACATATCTTCGACCCAATCCAAATGATAGATGGGATTCTGCGGATGGCGGGTCCATTGAAAACCGTCGGTAGAGATGGCATATCCCAAATACTTGGTAGAATTTTTCTCGTTTTTATAACCCGTGTACCATAGATGATAGGTTTCTCCCTCACGCAAAATATAGCCTCTTTCCCTAATTTTTTCGTCCCACGTAGCCTTACCCGTTCCTGCAAAAACAGGGTTTTGGGCGTAGGATTTAAAATGAATAATTTCACTTGGAAATTCTACAGTTTGTGAAAATCCAATTGGATTCAAACACCCAAAAAAAAGTAAGAAAAGAAAAGTTTTTTTCATGGTTTGAGATTTATTATGGGACAACCTATGAGATAGGTTGTCCAGCCTACTTATTAAGTTTAATAAAAGTACCAAATCTCGGCATTTTACCATAAGCCTATCTATGCTCTCAATAGGTAGTTGGTGTAAAAAAATGCTTTTTAAAGGTGTAATAATTCTGGCTACATATCATTTTTCACATGAATCTGCTTCAAAAATTTCTATTGTTTCTTTGTTTGCTTTTCTGCCAATTAGTTCACGCACAAACCTCCAAACCTAACATTCTCTTTCTTTTTGCTGACGATCTTCGCGCTGACGCGTTGGGGTGTTATGGGAATCCTTATGTTAAAACGCCTCATCTTGACCAACTTGCCCAAAATGGTATGTTGTTTAGCGAAGCACACATTTTAGGAGGATTACATGGAGCGATTTGTGCGCCGAGCCGTGCGATGCTAATGAGTGGCAAAGGTTATTTCCGAGTAGCTGACAAACTCAAGGGAGTCACAACTTGGCCAATGCTACTAGGTCAAAAAGGGTATTACACTTTTATGACAGGCAAATGGCACAATGAGCCAGAGGCCGTCGGAGCGAGTTTTATGGAAGCTAAAAACGTGATGCTCGGCGGCATGGCTGATCATTATCAAACGCCGATGTGTGACCTCAAAGCGGATGGAACGTTTACAACTCCTGTGAAAAAGGGCTTTTCGACCGATTATTTTGCACAAACAGCCGTTGACTTTTTAGATAAACAAACACCGTCGAAACCATTCGTGACCTATGTGGCTTTTACAGCACCTCACGACCCACGTTCGCCACTGCCCGAATACCTCAAACGCTACGGAACGTCGCCGCTTCCGCCTAATTTTATGCCTGCTCACCCTTTTCACTTTGGAAGCAGTATGACCGAACGTGACGAAATGCTGGCAGCCTACCCACGTACACCAGAGGTGATTAAATCGCAGTTGACAGAATATTATGCCATGATTACCCACCTCGATGAGGCTATTGGAAAGATTTTGAGTAAACTAAAAGAAAAAGGATTGGACAAAAATACCATCATTGTTTTTGCGGCGGACAACGGCCTTGCCATGGGAAGTCATGGGCTGTTGGGAAAGCAAAACCTCTATGAACACAGCATGAGAGTGCCGTTGATTTTGAGTGGGAAAGGTATTCCAAAAGGGCACCACAGCGATGCGTTTGTGTATTTGTTTGATTTGTTTCCAACGTTTTGCCAACAACTGGGCATCCCTGCTCCTAATGACTTAGAAGGCAAAGACATATCGGGAATTTTGCAGCAGAAAACAAAGTCGGTTCGTGAGCAAGTATTTACGGGCTATCGTGCTTCTATACGTACCGTTCGCGACCGTCGTTGGAAATTGATTCGTTATCCTCAAGTGGATTATACGCAGCTTTTTGACCTTCAATCTGATCCTTATGAATTGAATAACTTAGCAAGCAAACCTGAGCATACCGAAAAGATAAAAAAAATGACCGAAGACTTGCGTAAACATCAACAGTTTTACGGTGATACCGCTCCGCTGACTGCCTCAGAAATACTGCCGCAAGTATTTGATTATAAAAACATCGTGCGCAAACCCGATCAATGGCAGCCGAAGGAAGTTTTAGAAAAATATTTCAAAGATTAATTCTCTTGCGTCTATTGTGAAAAACCATCGCATCTATTGCGAAAAAAAATAGCACTAACTGCTCCGATGGCCCGGCGAAATGGTCGCAATGGACGCAAGGTAAACCATTTATCCTCTTATGAAACATTTAGTCGTCTTAGTGTTCATTCTTTTTTCTTTAAAAACAATGGCCCAAAAACCTGATTTTAAAGGCAAAAAACTGCATTTGTATCTCCTTGTCGGTCAGTCAAATATGGCTGGGCGCGGTACCGTAGAAGAATCGGACCGCACGCCACATCAGCGTATATGGATGCTCAACAAAGAAAATCAATGGGTACCAGCTATTTCTCCAATGCATTTTGATAAACCGGTAGCAGGTGTTGGCCCCGGGTTAGAGTTTGCCCGTGTTATGGCTGAAGCTGATACCTCTATCATTATTGGCTTGATACCAGCAGCAGCAGGCGGTTCGCCTATTGATTCATGGCAACCCGGCGGCTACCACGACCAAACTAAAAGTCATCCTTACGACGACGCCATTCGTCGGGCAAAAGCGGCATTATCTGCAGGTATATTAAAAGGAATTTTGTGGCATCAGGGCGAAAGCGATAGCAAACCCGAATTGGTGGGAAGTTATACGCAAAAACTGGAAACATTGATCAAACGTTTTCGCAAGGAATTATCCGCACGCAATGTGCCATTTGTGGTGGGGACTTTGGGGGATTTTTACGTTGCCAATAATCCCGACGGCAAAAATATCAATGAACAACTCCGCAACCTTCCTAAAAAAGTAAAACGTACCGCTTGTGTGGAAGCAGCCGGTCTGACTGATAAGGGTGACAAAACTCATTTCGATACGCCTTCAGCGCGGGAATTGGGACGACGGTATGCCGAAGCCATGAAAAGCTTTTAGAAGCATAATTTAATCAGTAAATTATTCAGAATCTGCCCTTTGATTCATTGTTACCAAAGCCACTTCCAGAACCATGAATCGACGGGAAGCTCCTCGAAATGCTGCACTCGCCATAGGCAGAAACATGGAGTGTGGGCCATTTACAAAACGTAGGTTGTTTTTTAACTGGTGAGCAGGAAACATTACTTGGCCTCATTGTTAATACCCTTTAATCACACAAAGGTACCAAGAAACACTTTGCATACCTGACGTAACAGCATATCGTACCTTTGCCCCCTCTGCGTGAAAAAAACACTAACTAATACAAAATGAATACAAGAATGAAAAAAACAACCATTTTACTTTGCTTTTCTCTTTTATTGGTTGGTTCTATCAGCCATGTTTTTGCCCAAAAAGGCAAGTTATATTCTTTCCCGATTGGGATGCAAGCCTATACTTACCGCGCCAGTTTTCCTAAAAATGTGGCCGCTACCTTGGACACCCTCAAAATGCTGGGAGTGACCGAGTTGGAAGGTGGTGCAGCGAGAGGAACGACCCCCGAAGAGTTCAAAAAAATGTGTGATGAGCGCGGTATCAAAATCCCAGCGACGGGCGGTGGATACGAACAATTGGTAAAAGACCCCGCAGCAGCGGCAAAAACAGCTAAGTTATTAGGGGCTACCTATTTGATGTGTGCTTGGATTCCTCACAAAGTAAAAGGTGGCTTTACTTACGAAGAGGCTAAAAAAGCAGTGGAAGATTTTAATATGATTGGCAAAGTGCTGAAAGAAAACGGCATCACTTTCTGCTATCATAACCATGGCTACGAATTTCAACCCTACGAAGGCGGAACCCTGTTTGATTATATTGTCAAAAATACCAACCCCGACTATGTCTCTTTTGAAATTGATATTCTGTGGGCATTCCACGGAGGTGCAGAACCAGTAGCCTTGTTGAAAAAATATGGCAACCGCTTCAAACTCGTTCACCTCAAAGACCTTCGCAAAGGCGTAAAAGGTGATCTGACTGGCGGTACGCCATTAATAAACGATGTGGTTTTAGGTACAGGACAGGTTGACGTGGCGGGTGTTATCAGGGCAGCAAAAAAAATTGGTATTAAGCATTACTTTATCGAAGATGAAAGCCCCACTTGGTATGAGCAAGTACCTAAAAGTATTGCTTACTTGAAGAGTTTATAGTGCCTTATTTGATTTTAATCAGGCACTTCTATTGATTTAGGAGTGCCTTTTTTTTGTGTATTTGTCGTCAACTTATTTTGCTAGTAGCATATTTTAGTAAAATTCTTTTTATAAATAAAATTATTTTAATATTATTGCTTTTAATAACTCTCTCGCAAAAGCTTAAAAATTCTTCTCTGGCCTAATGCTATGTCAATTGATAAAACATTACAGCATTAGCTTTTGTTTTTGAGTTTATTATACCATTTCATTAAACTAAATCACCAAATTCATGTTAAAATCTACCTATTTCTCAATGGCAAGGCTGGTTTTTGCTGCGGGAATGTGGCTGCTAACTGTGGCCGCATTTGCCCAAAACAAAGTCAGTGGAACTGTGAAAGCCGCAGATGGCACCCCTATCCCTGGAACAAATGTAGTAGTGAAAGGAACCACAACTGGAACTACCAGTGGAGCAGACGGAACATATTCTATTACTCCCCGTCAAAACAATGCTATCTTGGTTTTTTCGTCTATTGGTTTTCAATCAAAAGAAGTACCCGTTGGTAACAATAGTACCCTTGATGTGACATTGATTGAGGACGTGTCTAATTTACAAGAAGTTGTAGTAACGGGCTTGGCGTCGAGTATCAAACGCTCCAACTTGGCCAATGCCGTCGGAACGCTCTCGGCCAAAGAACTCATGGGAACGACCCAAATTCAAACGGTGGATAACGCTTTTTATGGAAAACTACCAGGGGTCAACATGAATACCAACGGTGGAGCGCCAGGGGGTGGCGTTTCGATTCAACTCCGTGGGATTTCGTCGCTCGTAGGAGCCTCTCAGCCCCTTTACATTATTGACGGAGTCTATGCCAACAACGCCGTGAACCGTTCGGGGCGGGGTTCAGTAACGGGGGCGTCGGGAGTAGAAACACAAGACGATGCTTCCAATCGTATTTCGGACTTAAACCCCAACGACATCGAAAACGTAGAAGTGCTCAAAGGACCTTCGGCGGCGGCCATATACGGCACACGGGCCAATGCAGGGGTGATTATCATTACCACCAAGCGAGGTAGCTCAGGTAAAACCAAGGTGTCGTTTGCGCAAGATTATGGCTTTGCCAAAGCACAACGTCTTTTTGGCGTGGATGATTGGAGCGAAGCAAAAATCAATACTTTCTTCGCTGCTGCCCGTCGCCCAGTTGAGTTGGAGCGTTTCCGCGCCGCCAATGGCCAAACTTGGGACTATGAGAAGTATTTTTATGGAGAAACAGCTCCCCTCTCCAACACCCGTTTGGGTATTTCGGGAGGCAACGACAAGACTAAGTTTTTCATCTCGGGGGCATTGACCGACGAAAAAGGGATTATTCGCCGTACGGGCTTCAAACGCTATTCGTTGCGCGCCAATATTGATCACAAATTGACTAATGACATTACTTTATCCGTAGGGTCAAATTATATTAATACAAACTCTGACCGTGGTTTTACAGGAAACCAAAACAACAGTGGGGCGAGTATTGGGTACAATATCGCCTATGTTCCCAATTACTACAACCTGTTCCCTGATGAAAGTGGGCGTTATCCCGACAATCCTTATTTCTCCGAAAACCCCGTAGCGGTTACTGACCGTGGTATTAACAACACTAATGTCAATCGTTTTATTCAGTCCTTTAACTTGACAGCTAATTTGTATAAGTCTGAAAAGGCACTTCTAAAATTGGTAGGACAAGGAGGCTTGGACTACACACAAGGGACGACATTGGTCTATCTACCCGAAGATTTGCAGTTCCAGAGAGCACAAGGAAACCCTGGAGATGTGATTTGGGGAAAAACTGAAAACGTAAATACCAACATCCAAGCAGCTTTGGTTTACAATTGGAACATTGGGAAAGTTAATCTTACGTCACAGGCAGGTGCTGTTCGGCTTAATTTCCGTGAAGACCGCTTGCTCAACCGCTCCCGTGGATTGGCAGGAGGGCAAACTAACTTACGTCAAGGAACAGTACAAGAGATTTTTGACCAACGCTTTCAGACGATTACCGACGTAGGGGCATTTGTTCAACAAGAAGCCAATTGGGATGATAAGATTATTGCCACAGCGGGCGTACGTTTCGATAAGTCAACACTCATCGGTGATGCAGATAAGTTTTGGGCTTTCCCGAAAGCTTCTTTAGCCATTAATTTAGCCAATTTTGACTTTATTCGTTCTTCAAGCTTATCTTCTGTTTTCTCACAAATCAAGCCTCGCGTGGCTTATGGCGAAACCGCAGGTGTACCAGGTTTTGGAACGACATTTACACCACTCAATTCAGCCAATATTGGCGGATTACTCGGCTCAGTAGTGACTACGGCGGCGGGAAATGCGACCATCGAACCTGAGCGTGCGGGTGAATTAGAATTTGGATTGGACTTAGGATTATTTAATAACCGCATTCAACTCGAAGCTACTTATTACGACAAGCAAACGCGTAGCAATATCCAAAACTTACAACTTTCTCCTGCTGTTGGTATCAGTACATTGCCAACCAATTTAGCCCAGCTTCAAAACCGTGGTATCGAGCTTTCGTTGGGGGGGACAATCGCTCAGAAGGAGAAATTCCGCTGGAGTTCGCGGGTCTTGTGGTGGAAAAACGACATCCTCCTCACCAAATTGGGGATTCCTGCTTATAACTTAGGGGCTTTTGGCGTGACATTGGGGACGTTCTTGTACCAAGAGGGCTTTTCGCCTACGACCATCGTCGGTACACGACCAGCACGTGACGCCAACGATACACCTGCTGCTGAAGGAGTACGTACAGGAGCGTATATTTTAGGAAACAACCAGCCCGACTTCCAGATGTCATGGAGCAACGAAATCAACTTTTTCAAAAACTTCGATTTCAACATGCTTTGGCACTGGAAACAAGGAGGTGACAACATTAACCTGACGGAGTTTCTCTGGGACGGAGGTGGAACCTCTCCTGATTGGGACGATGACGACAATGGTGATGGCGTGCCTAATGGCCGTCAGCGTGGCTTGGCTCCTCACAACGGCGCTGACCGCTGGGTGCAAGATGCTACCTATATTCGCTTGCGTGAAGCAGCATTGTACTACACCATTCCTACCAATTCTTTGAATAAATGGTTCAATAATAAAATTTCTCGGGTCAAAGTAGGTTTCTCGTGCCAAAACCCATTGACATTCAGCAAATACCGTGGCTACGACCCCGAAACTTCCACGTTTGGGTTACAGGCAGTAGCATCAGGGGTTGACATTGCTCCTTATCCTACACAGCGTCGCTTTTTTGGTCATTTAGTTGTTGAATTTTAAAAACCTCATCTAAATC
This sequence comes from Runella sp., assembly GCA_039810845.1. Classification (GTDB taxonomy): domain Bacteria; phylum Bacteroidota; class Bacteroidia; order Cytophagales; family Spirosomataceae; genus Runella. The sequence goes on from JBDHXS010000221.1 coordinate 9,285, forward strand.
TTCTCTAAAGGAAGGAGAATTTATTTGATAACTCTGATAAAAATCATGAAAAAAATGAATATAAAAATCAATATTTTCCCCCAACTGGGGGTTAGGGGGCTGCTTTTTGCAGGGCTTTTATTGATGATGAGTTCTTGTAACTTTTTTAGCCTTGATACGCCCAACGACCCCAACAATCCGTCGTTGGGAAGTGTGAGCCAAAACGCATCACGTA
>JBDHXS010000222.1:0-9456 GCA_039810845.1 Runella sp.
ACGCTATCGGATGAAAGCGACGCTGGCAAAACCTCGGTAAGAGAGTAAATTTAGCCTGTGATGATACAAATAAAAAAAACACTTTTACTTGGCTTATTGGTGGCGGCGCTAGGGGGCGCTCATGCCCAAACCACGACCGTGGCGTCGCCCGATAAAAACATTGTGCTCAAGACCCAACTTGCTGTCAACGGTATGGTGTCATACAGCGTTTCGTACAAAAAAAATACGTTCGTGGAGCCGTCCACGCTGGGGTTTTCGCTGAGTCGCCCCAAAACGATGCTGACCCAATTTTCGCTGGTGAGCATAGACTCGGCTACCGTGGACGAAACGTGGAAGCCCGTTTGGGGAGAGGTGAACCAAATTCGGAACCACTACAAAGCCCTCACCCTGACGCTGAAAGACAAAGCGGGGATTGTGGTGAAAGTAGCCTTTCGGGTGTTCAACGAAGGAGTAGGGTTTCGGTACGAATTTCCAAAACAAGAACAGCTCAATCATTTTGTGGTCGCCGACGAACTGACGCAAATCAATTTGGCGGGCGATTACAAAGCTTTCTGGATTCCAGGCGATTATGATACCAATGAGTATTTGTACAACACTACTCCGTTGAGCCAAGTGGACGCAGTGGCGGCGGCGGCCAAAGAAACCGACATCGCACTCAAATCGGTCATTGGGCCAAACGTGATTCAAGTGCCGTTGATGCTAAAAATTCCAACGGGACTGTACGTCAACCTCCACGAGGCGGCGTTGGTCAATTACCCCGTGATGCACTTGGCTTTGGACAAAAAAACGTTCACCCTAACCTCTCACCTTGTGCCTGATGCGGTGGGCAACAAAGCCTATTTGCAAACGCCGTTTACAACCCCGTGGCGTACTATCAACGTAAGCGATAAAGCAACGGATATTTTGGCGTCGAAAATGATATTGAACCTCAACGAACCTTCAAAAATTACGGACGTATCGTGGATTAAGCCCCAAAAGTTTATCGGTATGTGGTGGGAAATGCACGTGGGGAAAGCGACTTGGGAAAAAGCCTCTGGCAAGCACGGAGCCAATACGGCCAACGTAAAAACCTACATCGACTTTGCTGCTCGACACGGCTTTGATGGAGTGCTGGTGGAGGGCTGGAACGAGGGCTGGGAAGACTGGTTTGGCAATTGGAAAGAAAATGTGTTCGATTTTATCACCCCTTATCCTGACTACAACACCAAAGAATTGACCGACTACGCTCGCCAAAAAGGCGTTCGGATTATCATGCACCACGAAACGTCGGGGGCGGTGACCAACTATGAGCGTTGGATGGATCAAGCTTTTCGCTATATGCAAGACAATCAGATGAATACAGTCAAAACGGGCTACGTGGGACGGATTATTCCGCGCGGAGAACACCACGACGGGCAATGGATGGTGAATCACTACGAACGCGTAGCCCAGAAAGCCGCCGAGTACAAAATCATGGTCGAGGCCCACGAACCTGCGCACCCTACGGGCTTGCATCGGACGTACCCCAACTGGCTGGCCAACGAAGCCGCTCGTGGAAACGAGTTTAACAATGCCCCTAGACTGGGACTTGTGCCCGAGCACGAAACCATCTTGCCGTTTACGCGCTTGATGGGCGGTCCGATGGACTATACACCTGGCTTTTTCCACTTCCAACTTAACCAGTACGATGCATCCCGCACTACGCGCGTTCGGACGACTTTGGCCAAACAATTGGCGTTGTACGTGACGATGTACAGCCCCTTGCAAATGGCGGGCGATTTTCCCGAAAATTTCAACAAACACTTGGATGCGTTCCAATTTATCAAGGACGTTCCCGTGGACTGGGACGATACCAAAGTATTGGCAGCCGAGCCAGGCGATTTTATTACGATTGCCCGCAAAGCAAAAGGAAAACCCAACTGGTTTTTGGGGGCTATTTCGGACGAAAACGTGCGAACGTCAGTGTTAAACTTTGATTTCTTGGAAGAAGGAGCCACGTACCAAGCCACCATTTACCGCGACGGTGAGGGCGCCGATTGGAAAATAAATCCCGAAGCGTATGAAATCGAAAAAATGACCGTTACTAACAAAACCACCCTGAGTATTAGACTGGCCAAAGGAGGCGGTTGTGCCATCAGCTTAATAAAACAATAAACAACTTCTATCAATGCAAAAACCCACTTTATCAACACTCTTATTGATTTTACTTTTCGGTATTAGCCCTACTTTTGGTCAAATACAACAGCTACGCAAACAACTTGAACAAATTGCAGTAGCTTACGATGGTAAGTTGGGGATTGCGATTAAGGATTTATCGGGAAAGGACACTGTTTCTCTCAATGGCCAAGGACATTTTGCGATGCAAAGTGTCTATAAATTTCATTTGGCGTTGGCTGTTTTACAACAAGTAGATAAAGGAAAATTCAAATTAGAACAAAAAATATTAGTCAAGAAAAAAGACCTGTTGCCCAATACCCATAGCCCTTTGCGCGACAAGTATCCCAACGGCGAAATCGAAATTCCATTGAGCGAAATCCTGAAATATACCGTTTCTCTCAGTGACAACAACGGCTGTGATATCCTGTTCAGGTTGCTCGGAGGCCCTAAAGTAGTAGATACTTACCTCAAAAACATAGGTATCAAAAATGTAGCCGTAGTAGCTACAGAAGAAGAAATGCACCAAGACGAGAAAATACAATTTACCAATTGGAGTACCCCTTGGTCGGCTACTCAGCTGTTGGAAAAATTTTATCAGAAAAAATTATTGTCTCCATCAAGCCATGAATTCCTGTGGAAGACACTGGTCGAAACATCTACAGGGGCTAACAAACTGAAAGGGCTACTACCCGCAGGTACAGTTGTGGGTCACAAAACAGGCTACTCGGGCAGCAATAGTCAAGGCATTATTGCTGCTACCAACGACATCGGGATTGTACAACTTCCAAATGGCAAGCATTATGCGGTTGCGGTTTTTTATGGAGGTACAAAACTTAATATGAACGATAGCGACCGCGTGATCGCCGAAGTAAGCAAAGCGGCGTGGGATTATTTTTTAGGGAAATAACTTCATAACTCTTTCTACACCGTAATTTTGTCTTTATATCTTAACCGCAAAAGTCTTAGAGGAAAGCATTAATACCGTCGTGTTCTTTGTGAAAAACTTTGAGTCCTTTGTGGTAAAAACAATGTATTAGCAAAACTTTCAAATCTCCACCTAATAAATGCGTATCGGAATCTTTTTTGGCGGTCCCGCGCGTGAGCGCGAAATTTCTTATGCAGGCGGTAAAACTGCCTACGAAAACATAGATAAGGCATTATTTACACCTGTATTGGTCTTTGTAGATAGCCTTGGAAATTTTATACTGACCGATGAGTCAAAGTTGTATCATTCGGGGATTCGCGAGTTTTACCCAGGCCCAGCCTTTCGCGAAAGCGGTTTTGAGATCTATATTGAATCGTTGCAGCAACAATTAACTCCGCAAGAAATGGAGTCTTTGATGCACGGTATTGGCACTCCGATTCAACCGCAAGATTTTAAAAAATATTTTGACTTTGCGTTTATCATTCTCCATGGCCCAGACTGCGAAGATGGAGCTATTCAGGGGCTTTTGGAGTGGCATAAGATGCCTTATATGGGGCCAGGTTTGTTGGGTTCGGCGGTAAGTATTGATAAAATCCTGCAAAACGAACAAATTGCCCGCGCCAACGGCCAACAGAAAAAGATGCAGGTAGTACGCTGGGAACAATGGAACGAAGGGGATGTAAGTCAAATATTTGAAGCGGCCAAAGCCGAATTAGGACTTCCAATTGTGGTGAAAGCACCGCATCAAGGATCTTCGATTGGGGTAGCGATTGTGAAAGAAGATAGCCTCGACGCGTTTGTCAAAGCCATGAATCAATGCTTTTTTTCTTTGGAAGTGAAAGCAGACGATTGGAAAAGTTGGTCAGATGCTGAAAAACACGCATTTGCACAACGCATCGCCAATCTCGACGAAAGCATCGGCTACCCCGTCGCTATTCAGGAAACTGGCGAAATTATTTACCACCCCGCCGACTTGTTAGAAAAATTGGAGGCATTTGAAAACCTGAAACCTGAAAACAGTAAACCTAAAATAGTAAACTTCAAACTTCTTTCTCTCAACGCCGAAGATCAAGTGCTCTTAGAAGAATTCGTAAGAGGCCAAGAGTTTTCGTGCGGGGTGATTCAGGACGACGACGGAACGGTCATTGCCCTGCCGCCTACCGAGATTGCTAAATTGGAAGAAGAACAAACGTTTGACTTCAAAACAAAATATAAACTGAACGTTACCCGTAAATTTATCCCCGTTAGGGCTACACTGGAACACAACCAAAAGATTCAGTACAACATCGCTTTGGTGTTTGAGAAACTGGGCATGAACGCCGTAGCACGCATTGACGGGTTTTTGACGTCTGACGGTCGCGTTTTACTTCACGACCCTAACACCCTGCCTGGGATGTCACCGACGTCATTGATTTTCAAACAAATGGCTGAAATTGGCTTGGATGTTACGCACGCTATTACATATTTGATTCGTCAGTCATTGCGTGAGCGGATTCGTACAGGAAAAGATACGGTTCATTTGCGGATACTTTTGGCTGATTTGGATAAGAGAATTGAAAACCAATTGTCGGAACTTACGCCACAAACGGTAGAGTTTGAACCTACGCAAGAGGCTTATCTAAACGCTCGGAGAACTTTTAGTCAGCTTTCTTCTTCTGGAAAGGTAAAGCCCGTAGCTATTTTGAAAGTTAACGAAACCGAAAAACATACGCTGTCTGTTAATTTGCTTTTTAAAGATACGATTGAAGACGTGTTGGAAATGGTTTCCCAGCCCACGCATCCACTTATTATCGAAACCCGCAATAAAGCGCAAAACATTACAAAGCGTTTTGTGGGATAACGAAAAAAGCGTCAGTCGGTTTCGCAATCCCGTTTAGAACCGACCGACGCTTTTAAATAAACTCTTTTTCCTCAAAATACGCCATGCTTAGAGTTGTTCTCGCCCTTTGTCTGTTTTGTAGTTTCTACGCTGTTGCCCAGTCCGATACTACCATCACCTTGCAGGCCATTACGGGGTTGCAGTACGATTTGGCGCGATTTGCTGTCAAACCGAATCAAAAAGTGACCATTGTATTCAAGAATGAGGACGATATGGCGCACAATTTGGTATTTACCTTACCCGATAAACGTCTTTCGGTTGTGGAAGCAGCTATAAAAATGGGTGATAAAGGCCAAGCGGCCAATTACGTTCCAGCCTCGTCTGGGGTATTGGCAGCAAGCAAGATTCTCATTCCGAACACGACCGAAAAACTTTCCTTTACTGTACCTTCTGTCGAGGGGGTGTATCCGTATGTATGCACTTATCCAGGACATGGCTATGTCATGTATGGTGCTATGTATGTCACTACTAAGCCTTTGCCGCCCTTAGCTACAGATACAAATATCCCACCTTCTCTCCATGGGTTAGAGCGAGTGGTCAGTTCACCACATCCGTTTCCGTTGGAATATCCGTTGCTTTATCGAACCTTCATGCCCGATTGCAGCCCTGCAGCCATTGCGGTTGCCCTTTCTCCAACGCACTCTTACTGCTTTGATGCTGGTAAATGCTATCTGCGTTATGCTTGGACAGGAGGGTTTGTGGACAATACTGATCATTGGAAAGGAAATGGAAACGCACTGGGTAAAATCCAGGGGACGATTTATTTTAAAGATAAAGTAACATATCCGCTTCGCGTTGGGAAACCCGATAAGCTGCCTGAGGTAGATTTCAAAGGATACCAACTTGCGCAACGTTTACCTACGTTTCAATATGCTGTTGATGGAGTCGAAGTACGTGAAACGTTAAAATCATTACCCAATGATAAGGGCTTGACCCGTACGTTCTCTTTTGCAAAGCCTACGGTAACTTCGCTCTTTTTCGTCACTGACCCAACAGACGGAATCAACTACAAGTCCTCCGTCGGGATATGGAAAAATGGTACGTTATCCATTCCAAAAGGAACGGCGAAATTCGTCATAACCATGACGACTGCCCAACAAAATCACTCTACTACCCATAACCATTAACAATGAAACGACATTTCTATTTACACAAAATGGTTCAGTACAAATGGGTTTGGGCGTTTTTATTCACTCAATCACTCCTTCACAAAATCACCGTTTGTTATGCCCAACGCGACACCATTACGAATTATTACGAAGTTGAGCATATCGAACTACCCAAAGGGCTGCGTGCCGAAACGGGCGGCATGGATTTCATGCCCGACGGGCGATTGGTGGCGTGCTTTCATTTGGGCGAAGTGATGACCTATCATCCAAAAACGAAAATTTGGAAGAAATTTGCGGAAGGGTTGCATGATCCGTTGGGCGTAGTAGCCATCAGCAAGACCGAGATTTTGGTCATGCAACGACCCGAACTGACTCGAATTAAAGACACCAACGCCGACGGAGTAGCCGATGTATATGAAACTGTCACTGACGATTTTGGGATGTCGGGAAATTATCATGAGTTTGCTTTTGGCCCCCTGAAAGACAAGGACGGCAACCTTTTTATTGCCTTGAATGTAGCTTCCAACGGTGCAGGCATTCGTCCCGAAGTTCGTGGACAATACGACTCATTGGGGCGTCCAGGACGCATGTACTCCTGCGTCCCTTATCGGGGGTGGGTAATGAAGTACAATGTTAAAACCAAAAAACTGGAACCATTTGCTTCGGGATTTCGCTCTCCTAACGGCTTAGGATTTGACGCTAAAGGAAGACTTTTTGTCTCTGATAACCAAGGCGATTGGCGTGGAACCAGTCCCTTGTATCATGTAGAAAAAGGAAAATTTTATGGACATGTATCGAGTTTGATTTGGGAGGATGGATTTCCTGATATTGATCCGCTCACTTTACCCGTTGAAAAACTTGACAGTATGCGTACCCGCGAGGTCATTGCATTTCCGCATACTGAAATTGCCCATTCGGTTACGCAACCGTTATTGGATAACACAGCTGGAAAGTTCGGGCCATTTGCAGGACAACTATTCATTGGCGAAATGGATTATCCGCGATTGGTACGGCTACTAATGGAGGAAGTTGGTGGGCAAATCCAAGGAGCTTGTGTCGCTTTTGGCGATGGAACAGGACTTTTGAAGGGTAATAATCGTTTGGTGTTTGACAAGAACGGCGACTTATGGATAGGACACAATGACCACGGATGGGTAGGCGACGAAGGACTTTCACGCATTCATTGGAAGGGTAAAGTACCGCTCGATATTATGGCGATGAACCTGACTACTGATGGTTTTGAGCTTACTTTCTCACTGCCTATTGACTCGAAAATAGCCTCAAATCCAAACCTTTACAAATTTCAGCGTTATTATTACAAATACCATCAACCTTACGGTTCACCCAAAACCGATGTTGCCGATGTCTCTATTAAAGAAGTCTCGGTTTCGCCCGACGGCAAAAAAGTGTCGTTCAAACTCGCTGAACTCAAAGCAGGCTATGTATATGATCTCAAAATGGGCGAACTCAAGACGCTTGGCGGAAAGTTGTTGATGAATCGGGCAATTTATTATACGTTGAATAAACTGAAGAAGTAGTTTTTTCAGATAGAGATTTTCCTATCTTTGTTATGTTTATATGTTGAGGTAAATTTTTAAAAGCCATGGGGTTTGCTCAAACTGAAAAGAAATATTATTCTGTTGAAGAATATTTTGAATTAGACAATACCAGCGAAATTCGCCACGAGTTTTACAACGGTGAGGTTTTTGCCATGGCAGGCACCACAAAAAATCATAACTTGATTACCGATAACATCAGAGATTTCCTTAAAACAATTTTCCGCCCTAAGGGATGCGAAGTTTTCAGTGAAAGTGTCAAATTAGAAGCTATTAAAAATACGTATTATCCTTATCCTGACGTCATGGTCAGTTGTGACGACCGCGACAAAGAAGATGAATACAAAGTAGCTTTTCCCTGTATTTTAGTAGAAGTATTATCCAAAAGTACAGCAGAATATGACAAGGATTTTAAACTGAAAAAATATAAAAAAATACCTTCCTTACAACATTATCTTTTGGTCTCACAATATGAATGTAGTGTTGAATTATACAGCCGTACTGATAATCCTAACCTTTGGCTTTATCAAACGTATGAAGAACTGACAGATGTTATTTCTTTTGAAAATCTGCATTTTACGATGCCCGTATCTGCTGTTTATGAGGCTGTCACGTTTATCCGTTCGATAGAGCCTTTACGAGGTTATTTTGAGGATTAAATCATTAACTATTGATTTTAGGGTTTAAATAGCATACAAAATGTATATTGCATAGACTTTTAAGTTTACGTAATATGTTTCTTGATTCCATACACCAACTTTATTCGTTTGCTTCTGATATTAACCAAGATTTTCGCTCTAAATATTCTCAGGTAAATTATCTTTTGCTTGAACAGATAATGTCTGTCCAAAGCATAGACAAGCTACACTTACAGGTCTCCCACCCTCTTGATTTAAAAGATTTATATAAGCCTTTTGTGTTTTCTACGCTTCGTTATCAATACCAACAAAATTTACTCAATGCTGAAAATCGCTTTTTCAAAGAGTTGAAAAATGGTGATTTGGTGTATGATGCTTCTAAAAACGAAGTAAGAAAATATCTTTATCGAAGGGATTTAGAAAAAAATCTTGTTTTTGCACCACAAAAAAATAACAAAAATAATACTAATACCTTTTTTTCTGAAAACAAAATAAACCATTTATTGCACTTAGTCGGTAGAAATGAAAGTAACAATGCCAAAACCTACCTAAAAAGGTATTCAGATTTTGTGCAGACTCATCTAAACGAAAATCGCCTCCTTTCCACTTTCAACAAGCGAATCTTACTCGTTACTAACCTCAACTGGCTTGATAAATTAGAAGAACTCAGTCATTTACCTATTCAAGTAGGGCATCGTGAGCGATATTTGCCCATTCAACCGCTCATCGAAGTTTATAATGACATGGAAGATGCCTTGAAAACAGCAAAAGAAAATGAAGGAATGTATAACTTGGTTTATGTGGGGAACAACATAGATAGTGTGATGAATGATGCGATAAATTACCAAGGAGATGGTTTTCTGGAAAGGCTCATCTTTATCACTTCCTGCAACATCAGTAAAGATTATGGATTCAAAAAATGGGCATGGACGAGGGAAGAAACTGTTTTTCTGAAAGAAACCTCAGAAAACGTGAAGAGACTGAGAATCGACTCAGCCTGACATGCTGAGTTTCAATAGAGAGATGTGAAAAAGTGTCGACACCGAAAGAAATGGGGAGAATAAACGCATCCAAGGGAAAAAGAATTTGACCCGGATATTATAATATTCAAATTGAATCGGGGGAATGAAATACGAGAGATACAAACAGAGGATCGATGCTGACACGAGGAACAAAGACAAATCCAAAGAAAGTTTATTACTGAGAAAGATTA
>JBDHXS010000223.1:0-9449 GCA_039810845.1 Runella sp.
GCAGACAAGGCACGGTTAATGTACCCAAATCTTGTGTGCGATGGCGCAATTGCAACCCATTTTCAGTGAGTGAAACCTCAATAAGCGCCATACCAGGATATTCACGTTGTGTCACAAAACGATTATTGTCGTCAATTACTAACCAACGACGGTCATGGCGCAAGCCGCGCTCCTCGACTTCGGCCTGTGGCAGACTGATAGCTCCCAACGATTTGACGGGATAAATAAGGATTTCGGAAATGATTAAGTGTGACATCATTCTTGTTCGTAGATTTGTACAAAACTCGTTATTCAATGCCAAAATACAAACACCTATTTTTCGATCTTGACCACACCCTTTGGGATTTTGAACGCAATTCGGCAGAATCTTTAACCGATATTTATCACGGTTTTGAACTCATTAAACACGGAGTCATGTCGTTGGGAGATTTTGTTCGGGTATTTCTTGAAATCAACACCCAACTCTGGAATGACTTCGACCGCGGTCTGATTGCCCACACCTATATCCGCGAACATCGTTTTCGATTGGTTTTTGAAGCCTTGAAAGTAGAAAACATCGCTTTTGGGAGTGCTTTGGGCGAAGAATATTTAAAACTACTTCCTCAAAAATCACATTTACTGGATGGTGCAGTAGAAATCTTAGAATACTGTGCCAACAAAAATTACCAATTGCACATCGTAACGAATGGTTTTGATTCGATTCAAGCCTCAAAAATGCAAAGTTCGGGGATTCACCACTATTTTCAGCACGTAGTTACCAACGAACGGGCCGGTGCCAAAAAGCCAGATGCACAGATTTTTGCGTATGCATTGCAGGCTGCTGGCGCCCAGCCTCAGGAAAGTTTGATGATTGGCGATAATTGGGAAGCCGACATTATGGGTGCACTACGTTTTGGTATTGATGCCGCTTTTTATAACCCTAAGCAATTGTCGTTTGAAACAAAACCAACCTACGATGTACAACATTTAGACGAACTAAAGTCAATTTTGTGACAGGTTTGTAGTAACAGACGGTTTACAAAAATCTCCCACGCATTTTTTCCCACTTTCAATCAGGACGTTTTTCTCTGTTTCTGTTAGCTTTCGCACTTTTCCTCCAATGTTTTGAAAGTCAACCGAAATCGTTCGTTTCAAATCTTCAGGTCGCAGGCTATAGCGATTGGCTGCTTCCGAAATCAAGTTATAAAATGCACCCATATATGTTTTAAAACTTCGGATGGGATATGGCGCCAAGCCCATATTCTGCGCGTCCGCCTTGATTTGCTCGGCACTTTCCAAGCGTAAACCCAACGTCTCGGTATTAAATATGGTTGCTTCTGGTGGAATATTGGGTTGTGGATTGCTCAGAAAGCGATTTTTGTCGAAAAGCCCAATCGGATAATTCATCAACAGACCACCATCCACCAACACATCCGCAGGTATGTTGCGCGGCGGACGGGCATAAAATCGCCCCGTGCTGTCCATAAAAACCGCACAATAATAGAGCGGAATAGACATCGAAGCCCGTACAGCATCAGCAATGACCAAATCGGGGAATTGTTCATACGAAAACACCATTGCCTTTTGTTGGGTCAGATTAGTGACTGTTACATACAGATCTTTAAAGCAACTATCCTGCTGAGTTAACGCGTGCAATTGCCCAAAAGTCAAGTCTGATGAACCCGTTTTTCTCTCAATTTTTTCGGCTATCCATTTCCGAAAAGCATCACCCCGATACCATCCAAAACGTTCAATGAGACGTTGGGTACCGCCCACAAAAATGTATTGCCCATCGTTGAACGATTGAATTTTCATTTCAGAAACCAATTCTGTCAATTCTGCGGCTGAATAGCCTACCGACAGCAGAGAAGCCTGAATAGCCCCCGCCGAAGTACCGCCAATTCGTCGAATATCTTTTAAGAAACCCCGTTGTTCCAATTCCTGAATCGCCCCGCAATAAGCAATTCCCCGAATACCCCCGCCTTCCAAGACGAGGTTATGGTATTTTTGTTGGCTGAAAGCAGTCCATGAAATCGCAAGAAACCCGCAAAAGAGCCAAGATTTGGCCGAATTGGCGAACACTTTTTGAAGCATAAAAACGTTTTTACTTAGAACGATTTGTTCACAAAAAAATTGGAATAAGAATGTCTCAGATTCTACGGATCAATATAAATTTTCTTACGTATCTGCTCTGCCTTTTCAGTGTATTCTTTGCAGTTGACGCTTCTGCTCAAACCTTCTCATTCCGTTGGGATAATTCAGCCAAAGTGATTTCAAACGGTGTTCCATTGAGTAATCCTTGGGCTGGGGGACTCAATAGTGCTCAGTTTTCCAAAATGCACTTAGACACTGACGGCGTGGAAGATTTGGTCATTTTTGACCGAGGCAATCATCAAATTACTACTTTTCTGGCTGTAAAAAACGGAAATACGGTTTCTTGGAAACACGCTCCTAAGTACGAAATTCTTTTCCCCAACGATTTGTTGTATTGGGTCTTATTGGTGGATTATGACCGCGACGGGCGTAAAGACCTCTTTACGAGTACAACAGCTGGAATCAGGGTTTTTCGAAATATAGCCAATGCAAACGGGTTTTCTTGGCAACTCATAGCTAATCCGATTTTAACCCAAGGCTTTTCTGGCAATATCAACTTATACGTACCCTCTACCGACCTGCCTGCCATTACTGACATTGACGATGACGGTGATATTGACATTTTAACCTTCGATTTTACGGGGGCTTCGGTCGAATTGCACCAAAATTTTAGCAAGGAGCAAAAGAGTAGTAATCCGTTTGTTTTCAAAAAAATGACTACCAACTGGGGGCGTTTTGCGGCCACTTCTTTTTGCGACAAATATAATCTGAATTTAGACCCTGCCGATGCTCCTGCTCAAATTTCAGAGCCGTTGAGAACTAACCCTTCGACACTCCAAGAAGTCATGGCTTCTTTAACCAATGCAAGAGTGCAACATGCCGGCAATACCATGTGGGTAGGAGATATTGACGGAGATGGATTAAAAGATTTTTTACACGGGCACATTGCCTGCGATAACATAAACAAACTTAAAAATACGGGCGGCAATGGAATGAAAGCACTGGTTGGAAGCATAGAAACGGATTTCCCCGCTCCAACCCCTATCAATTTTCCTATTTTTCCTTCTGCTTACGTGGAAGATTTGGACGGAGACGGTATTCGGGATTTAGTGGCCTCACCTAGCAGTACCGATATTGCGAGCAATGCCCTCATTAATTTACGTCAATCCAACTGGTTTTATCGTAATGAAGGATCTGATACACTACCCAAATTTGTGTACCGACAACCCGATTTTTTGCAGGATGGCATGATGGATTTGGGAGAAAATGCAACTCCTACTTTAATGGATATAGATGGAGATGGTGATTTGGATTTGTTTGTAGGCTACGGTGGTACTCGTACCTCAACTGGGTATCGAGCAGGTATCTATTTTTATCGAAATACAGGAAGTCCAACCCAAGCTCAGTTTGAACTCGTTACTACCGATTTTTTGAATCTCAGCAGCCGACTATTGAGCGCGGAAAATGTATTGATGGTAAATACAAAACCTTTTTTTGCAGATCTCAACGGCGACGGCACTACTGATTTCGGATTTTGGGCGAGTACTTTTAAAGGTATGGACATTCGATACGTACCTAATACCGCACCGCGTGGACGTGCGATGCAATTGGACACCACTCGCCTTACAAAGCATGTCAATCCACAGAATTTTTCTAATGGCGAAAACCTTTTGTATTATGACATTGACCAAGATGGGAAAATGGATGTGTTAGTAAGTAAAAATTCTGGGAATATTGAATTTCACCGTAATACTGGCAGTACATTAACTCCGAAATACGAACTTAAAAGCGAAACATTTGGAGGATTAGATGTTGATTTTGAGAAACGCTCTCAAGGTATGGCCGTAGCCGACCTCAATGGTGATCGTCAACCAGAGTTGATTTTAGCAGATTTGTCGGGGAAATTAAGGGTCTATCAAAATTTTACTAAAGTAGCTGCTATCTTAAAAAGTGATAGCAGCTTGATTTTCAATGAATTCTTCAATAAAACAGAGTTTTTTAAAATTGGAATGGGTTTATTTCCAGCCGTAGGAGATTTGGACGGAGATCAACTGCCTGAATTGCTTATCGGCAACAATACCGGAGGAATCAAATTTTTAAAAAATACTTCTACCAAAGCCACTGTTCCCATAGAAAACCTACAATTTATCGTTTTCCCCAATCCAACTTCCAATTTTTTATACGTGCAGGCTCCTACAACGGGACAATTGGATTTGTACTCAATCACGGGACAATTTGTTCAAAGTCAATCTGTTACTCAAATCGTTACAGAATCTGCATTCGACGTAAGTAATTTACCGATTGGCGTTTATGTGGTTCGTTTTATCACGACCGACGGCACCAAAGCGACGCAAAAAGTAATAGTAACCCGCTAAGACCGCAATTGTATACACCCAATACCCCCAACTTTCGCGAAACGTCCAACATTCGACGCACCAACGCTGCGTAGCTTGTGGGTACAATCCCAAATCAGGCTCTAACTCATTAAGACGCATCAAGGGAAGCGAGGTAATCAATAGGTACCATCCTACCCAATTCGGTTGTTGATTCAGTCTCAAAAGCAAAAATGTCAGCACAAAGGGCATGCCATTGAACAAAATCCGCGTAGTATCTCCACCACCAAAAACACTCAGAAAGAGCCACAATAAGAAGTAAGGAGCGAGGAGTGAGGAGTGAGCAGTTAACGGTGAGGGTTTAGGAGTTGAAAGTAAGGACAACCAAAATGTCCCGTAAGCTAACAGCCAGCTTATAGGCAATCGCAAAAATAATTCAGGCTGTAAGCCATAACGCTTTACCCCCCGAAAAAGGCTAATAAGTGAGCTATTACGCCAATCTGATGTTGAAGCAGGAAAAAAGCAATAAGTCAAATAATGTGCTGAAACAGCAAACACAAAACCTAACAGCAAAAGCCTATTATTTGTCATGCTGAATGCATCTATTTTCATACCTTCCCCAGTTGGTGTCCCCGACGCCTTGGTTGATGTCCGCACCAACCACACACAGAACTCTCCCCAAAAAGCCGTCAGCCCAATTACTGCAATAAAAGACTCCTTTTGCAATGTCCCCAAAACAGCGGTTACAATTAAAGCGGAAGCCTTAAAATAACGGCTCCGATTTGAATTTTCTTCTTTGTAAAGAAAAAGAAAGGCTAAAAATAAAGCCAACCAAAGATACTCGCCAACGTCCGCTGTTACGGGGTCGGGCAAATACATGCGTATCAATCCTTTCCAATGAAAAAGCACCCAAAATAGCCCAATCAAAATTAGTGAAAGGCGAATATGCAGCCTTTGCCAAACGAAAGACAGAACCCCAACGGTCAGCACGATGAACAAACCATTAAGCCAAATAAAATCCGTTTTTAGGTCATTGAAAGGCAGTTTCGCTGCCAACCAAGGCATCAGAATGCGCGTATTGAAGGGAAAAGACAAATGATAGTCTGCCGTACCTCCTTTAAAATAGGTATAAGCGTTAGCGTATTTGAGAGCGTCGTAGCGGGAATCGAGCAGGTGATAGGAATACGTAGGCTGAAGATAAGAATAAAGCAGGTAAACAGTTAGTGTTAAACTACTTATGACAATTACAATTCCTGCTTTTTTCATGTAGCAAACCTACGTTATTTATTCAAGTGTCAGCAAATAACTAAAGTCTTTATCTCTTTTTCCTAAAAGAGAGTTGCCATTGAATGTTATTTTTTCTGTTTCAAAAAAAGAGCAGCAATTTTCAGATTTGTGAGTCACTTTACAACTCAACTTTCCTGCGGCTTTCTCGTCGAGTACCAAATCAAACGATATTTCATTAGCAGATGTAGCACTGACCCAAGCCAATTCACTGGCTGAAAAGACGAATTCCTGTATGGCTACTGTCACTTTTTGAAGTTTTACCTCTTTGGTTAAGCCATTTTCTGAATACTTAAAAACCGCATTGGTGAAAATTGAAGTGATATTTTTACCAGTCTTATCCATGATTTTAAACAGTAAGGTTTCAGGAGGAGAAGTGCAGGCAATCCCGTCACATTTGTTACAAGATGTTTGAAACCAAGTGATAAATACGAGTAAAAGAGCTGTTTTTTTCATGATTGAGAATGTTTTTCTACAAAGACGTTTAAATCACGCCTACAGTTGGCATCTCCAACAAACAACCTTTCAAACCTTCTTCCAAGGTCTTCCACGGAAGCGGATTTCCTCCGATGCACTCCACGCGGCTATCGCGGCGGTAAGCAAGGTACTCAATCGAAAACTCGCCTCGAACCGAATTAATCAACACCCAATCGACACCCGTCCGAAACGCTCCTTTTACTCGTTCGACATGTTTGAGGGAGGTCACCCACGCTTTTAACTTTTGCAAATCAAAGACCTCATCGGGCGAGAATACCCAACCGCAGCTGTATCTTCCTAAACCGTGGCTTTCTTTCATCAACGGTTTGCCCACTTCAGGAATAGGCAGGTCGTGTGCCTCATCGTGATGATGGTGGTGGTGATGTTCGTGCTCATGGGCATTGGGGTGCAAAGCTTTGCGATTTGGAAAAGGCTCAATGTTCAACCAATTAGGGTCAACATCGCCCTGTTCGACGGCGCCAATTAGAATCTTCGGCGGAAACAGTTCTTTGGCCCAGCCCAAAAACTCACGCGTCAATTCTTCCCCTGCGAGGTCTATTTTGTTGGCAATCAACACATCGGAGAGTGTAATTTGGTCAATAAATGTCTCGTGCTCACGGTATTCCTCTTTGTCCCACTGCCGAGGATCCACCAAGCACACCGTTGCCCGAATATCAAGTACATCTTTCAAAAACTTTCCGCGAAGCATGTCCAAAATGGCCTCTGGATGCCCCATTCCCGTGGGTTCAATCAAAATCCGATGCGGTTTGATTTGGCGCAGCACCAGCGTCAGGGTCATTTGCATGGGCAAATTGGCGGAGCAACAAATGCAGCCCCCCGCGACCTCTTTCACTACTAAGCCATTTTCGTCGGCACCCGCAAAAGGCGTGTGATCAATAGAAACCGCCCCAAATTCGTTGATAATCACCGCCCAGCGTTCGTCGGCGGGTTTGCGTTTAAGAATGTTTTGGAGCGTAGTCGTTTTTCCTACGCCCAAAAAACCTGTAATTAGATTGACGGGTATTTTTTGTAATGCCATTCCTACTATTGAATTTATAACCAAACAGTAGAGTTACGTACTTCGTTTCAAATAAACAGTCAGCCTGAGCGTCTATTGTGATTTGGAATCAACTTTAAACGCAATTGGTGCAAGGACAATTAGTAGCGTTTCTCCTCCAAATTGGGGGAAAATACGCCCAAAATTGGCGATTCCAACTGTCTTTGTTACGTTTTACAACAATTCTGTTTTACCTTCGTTTTTCTGCAAATTTCACTAAAATGTTTCGACAACTCTGTCTTTTATTTTTGATTGGTCTTGCCTCGTTGAGCCACGCCCAACCCACAACCTCCAAATACGATCCACACGTATTATTTAACCCATTGTTTAACTACCAGCCTGCCAACGAATTCCGAACAGGAAGCGGTGCACCAGGGCCTCGGTACTGGCAAAATCGTGCCGATTATAAAATTGCGGCTACCCTCGATGAAGGCGCTAATCAACTCAGCGGTGAAGTAGAAATTACGTACACCAACAACAGCCCCGAAACGCTCCCTTTTCTCTGGCTACAACTCGACCAAAATGCCTTCAATGACAACTCTCGCAGTGGAAAAACAACGCCACTTAGCGGCGGGCGTTATGGCAATTCGGGTTTTGAGGGCGGCTACGTGGTTAGCACCGTGACGGTCCAGCAAGGGAAAGGCAAAACAGCACCTGCCGAGTACATTGTCGATGATACCCGTATGCAGATTCGTTTGGCCGAGCCGCTCAAATCGGGTGGCGACGTTATCAAAGTCAAAGTCACGTATTCGTTTAAAATTCCGTCGTATGCCTCCGACCGCATGGGAAAACTCGACACGCGCAACGGCAGAGTTTACGAAATGGCGCAGTGGTATCCGCGCATGTGCGTTTTTGATGACATTGAAGGCTGGAACGTATTGCCCTACCTTGGCGCGGGCGAATTTTACTTAGATTATGGCGATTATGAATACAGCGTCACCGTACCTTGGAACCACATTGTGGTAGGTTCGGGTGAATTGCTCAACCCTACCGAAGTACTCACTTCGGAGCAACTCAAACGCCTTGAAGAAGCCCGTAAAAGTGACAAAACGGTGATGATTCGCACCGAAAAAGAAGTAAAAGACAAAAACTCTCGCCCCAAACAAGAAGGAATGCTCACGTGGCGCTTCCGTTGTAATAACGCCCGCGACGCGGCCTGGGCTACCTCGCAGTCGTTTGTATGGGATGCCGCCAAAATGAACCTACCCAGCGGTAAACCTGCTTTGGCGCAGTCGGTGTACCCCGTCGAAAGTGCAGGCAACGATAGCTGGGGACGCTCCACAGAATACGTAAAAGGTTGTTTGGAATTTTATTCAAAATATTTGCTCGAATACCCCTACCCCGTCGCCAGTAACGTCGCAGGAATTGTAGGCGGAATGGAATACCCTGGTATTGTTTTTTGCGCCCACAACGACAAAAAAGAATCGCTTTGGGGTGTCACCGACCACGAATTTGGGCATACTTGGTTTCCGATGATTGTGGGAAACAACGAGCGTAAATTTGCGTGGATGGACGAAGGTTTTAATACCTTTATCAACATGCTTTCAACCGAAGCATTCAACGACGGCGAGTACAACCAAGACCGTTTGGACGATATTCAAAACATTGCCCCTACCCTCTTCCGCGACGGTGCAGATCCTATCATTACCATTCCAGACGTTATTAAAACGACTAATCTTGGTTGGGATGCGTATTACAAGCCTGCGATTGGCCTCAAGATTCTACGCGAAGTGGTAGTTGGCCGCGACCGTTTCGACTATGCCTTCAAACAATACGTAAAACGTTGGGCTTTCAAACACCCTACCCCTTACGACTTTTTCCGCAGCATGGAAGATGGCACGGGCGAAGATTTAGGTTGGTTTTGGAAAGGATGGTTTTACGAAAATTATAAACTCGATCAAGCCGTCAAAGAAGTACAATACGTAGAACAAACCCCCGCCAAAGGTTCCATCATTACGATTGAAAACTTAGAACAGTGGGCTTTACCCGCCGTAGTGGAATTGGAAGAAACTAATGGTAAAAAAACGCGGATTCAACTCCCCGTTGAGGTGTTTCAACGCAGTGGTTCGTGGACATTTAAAGCCCCGACCAAAGGACCGCTTAAATCGGTCACGATTGACCCTGATTCAAAAACCCCTGACGTCAACCCTCGTAACAATACGTGGCGGCCTGCTCGCTACATTTCTCCCGACGAGAACTAATCAAGTGACTTTCATTTCCAGCCG